>JAQZAY010000290.1 GCA_029239415.1 Pseudomonas sp.
CAGGTTCTGCAGGAACAGGTACATCACCGCGAACACCAGCACCATGGCCTCGAACAGGGTCATGATCACCTGCTTGATCGAGGCCTTGACGAAGGGCGAGGTGTCGTAAGGGATGTCGTATTTCACGCCTTCTGGGAACTGGCGCGACAACTGCTCCAGCGTCGCGCGCACCCGTGTTGCGGTGTCCATGGCATTGGCGCCGGGCGACAGCTGCACGGCGAAGGCGCTGGAGGGCTTGCCATTGAGGCGGGTGCCGTACTGGTATTCCTGGGCGCCGATCTCGACGCGGGCGACATCCCCCAGGGTCACCACCGCACCGTCCGGGCTGGCCCGCAGGACGATGGCGGCGAACTGGGCAGGGTCGCTCAACTGCCCCTTGACGATGACGTTGGCGGTGATTTCCTGGGTCGCACGCCCGGGCAGATCGCCGATGCTGCCCGGTGCCACCTGGGCGTTCTGCGCGGTGATGGCGTCGACCACGTCGGTGGGCGTCAGGCCCAGGCCGATCAGCTTGCGCGGGTCGATCCAGACCCGCATGGCCCGCTCCGAACCGTACAACTGCGCCTTGCCGACCCCCTCCAGGCGGCGCACCTCGTTCATCACGTTGCGTGCCAGATAGTCGCTCAGGGCGATCTCGTCCAGGCGGCCGTCCTCGGAGGTCAGGGTCGCCAGCAACAGAAAGCCCGTGGAGACTTTCTCCACCTGCAGGCCTTGCTGGGTCACCGGGCGGGGCAGGCGTGACTCCACCACCTTCAATCGGTTCTGCACGTCGACCTGAGCCAGGTCGGGGTTCGTGCCGGGCGCGAAGCTGACCTTGATCGTGGCGCTGCCCAGGCTGCTCTGCGACTCGAAGTACAGCAGGTGGTCGGCACCGTTGAGTTCCTGCTCGATCAGGCTGACCACGCTTTCGTCCAGGGTCGCCGCCGAGGCGCCTGGGTAGACGGCGTAGATCTCGATCTGTGGCGGCGCCACGTCGGGGTACTGGGCCACGGGCAACTGCGGCAGCGCCAGCGCGCCGGCCAACAGGATGAACAAGGCCACCACCCAGGCGAAGACCGGGCGGTCGATGAAGAAATGCGGCATGGCTCAGGTCCTCAGGGTGCGCTGGCGGCGGATGCCGACGACGTCGGCTCGGGGGCGATCCGGACCGGGTCGCCGGGCTTGACGTGCTGCAGGCCCTCGACCACCACGCGCTCGCCGGCTGCCAGGCCGTCGAGCACCACCCAGCGATCGCCCTGGACACTGCCCAGCACCAGGGTGCGCTCGCTGACCTTGTCGTCGGCGTCCACCACCAGCACCTTCGGTACCCCGGCGCTGTCGCGCAGGATCGCCCGCTGCGCCACGCTCAGACCCTCGGGCTGCACGGCCTGGGCCAGGCGTACGCGCACGTAGCCACCGGGCAGCAGGTCCAGGTCCGGGTTGGGAAAGGCGCTGCGCAGGGTCACCTGCTGGGTGCTCGGGTCGACCCGCAGGTCGGTGAACAGCAGCGTGCCGCTGTGCGGGTAGACACTGCCATCGGGCTGCACCAACGTGGCCGTGGCTGCCGCCTCGCCCGTCTGGCGCAGTTCACCGGCACGCAGGGCCTGGCGCAGGGCGGTCAGCTCGCCGAGCGACTGGGTGACGTCGGCATGGATCGGGTCGAGCTGCTGGATGGTCGCCAGCGGCGTGGTCTCGCCCTGGCCGACCAGCGCGCCTTCGGTGACCTGGGCACGGCCGATGCGTCCGGCGATCGGTGCGGTGACGGTGGCATAGCCCAGGTTCAGCCGGGCCCGCTCCAACGCGGCCTTGGCCTCGGCCACGGCGGCATCGGCCTGCATCAAGGTGGCACGGGCATTGTCGTATTCCTGTCGGCTGATCGCCTCGATCTCGCTCAGTTCGCCATAGCGGCGTGCCTGCAGGCGGGCCTGGTAGCGCGTCGCCTCGGCGCGCTTCACGGCTGCCTGGGCGCTGTCGAGGTCGGCCTTGAACGGCGCCGGATCGATGCGGAACAGCACGTCGCCGGCCTTGACGTCACTGCCCTCGCGGTACACCCGTTCGAGCACCACACCGGCCACTCGGGCTCGTACTTCGGCAACCCGAGGCGCCAGCAGGCGGCCGCTGAGTTTGCTGCTGACGGCCAACGGCTGGGTATGAAGGGTTTCGACGCGTACCTCGGCAGGCGGGGTGGGCGGCGTCGGCTCGGCGGCGTCGTCGCAACCGGTCAGCCACAGCAGGGCCGACAGGGCCAAGGTGCAGGTGCGCAAGGTGCAGGGGGAGGGCAACATAGAAGGGGTCCGAAAAGGTCATGCGAATCGCCGAAACAGGACGGCGTGGATGAGCACGGGCAGCGGCGTGTCGATGACCGTGGCTGCCTGCCTGTGCAACGCTGCCATGCTACGTCACCACGCCCCATCAGGCCTGTGAACCTCTGTAGGTCATGTGTGAAAAATTGTGAAGAAATATCCGGCTCACCTGTAGGATTCTTTATCCTGGCTGCCTTCGACGCCACGTGACCGCCACCATGCCCACTCTGCTCCTGGTCGAGGACGACAGCGCGCTGTCCGAGCTGATCGCCCGTTACCTGCACCGCAACGGCTTCCAGGTCCGTTGCCTGGCACGCGGCGACCAGGTGCTGGACGACGTGCGTTGCGACCCGCCCGACCTGGTCATTCTCGACCTCATGCTGCCGGGGCTCGATGGTCTGCAGGTCTGTCGCCAGCTGCGCCAGGCCTCGCAAACCCTGCCGATCCTCATGCTGACCGCCCAGGACGACAGCCATGATCAGGTGCTGGGGCTCGAACTCGGCGCCGACGACTACGTGACCAAGCCCTGCGAGCCGCGTGTGCTGCTGGCGCGCGTGCGCACCTTGCTGCGTCGCAGCAACATCCACGAGCCACGCCTGGACCCCCTGCGCATCGTCATCGGCGGCCTGTGCCTGGACCTGACCGAACGCCAGGTGACGTGGGGTGGTGCAGCGGTGGACCTGTCGCGGGGCGAGTTCGACCTGTTGGTGGTGCTGGCCCGGCATGCCGGTGAGGTGCTCAGCCGGGACAGGATCCTCCAGCAGTTGCGGGGCATCGAGTTCAACGGCACTGACCGCTCGGTGGACGTGGCGATCTCCAAGTTGCGTCGGCGCTTCGACGACAATGCCGAAGAGGCGCGCAAGATCAAGACGGTGTGGGGCAAGGGCTACCTGTTCAGTCGCAGCGAGTGGGAGTGCTGACCGGCCATGTTCAAGCTGCTGGTGCGCCTGTACCTGTTGATCATCGTCGCCTATGCGGGGGCCTTGCTGCTGGTGCCCGAGGCGATTTTCGGCGCGTTTCAGGCGCGCTTCATGGCCTACAACCTGGACCAGGCCAAGGGCGTGCAGGCGCTGGTGGTCAGGCAGTTCAAGCAGGTGTCCGACGCCCAGTGGCCGGAGGTCGAGCGGCAGTTGGCCGAGGACTTCGCACCCTTGCAGTTGCACCTGATCCGGCGTGACCAGGCCGCACTGTCGGCCGCCGAGCGCGCGCGGCTGGACCAGGGGCTGTTCACCGTGCGCATCGGCGAGTGGGGCTACTACGAGACGGTGCTGGCGCCTTTGAACGACACCTGGCTGGTGCAACTGCACTCACCGCCCGACCCACTGGACATCAACCTGCTGTCCTGGGGCGTCACGGTGCTGATCGGCGCCGTGCTGCTCGGCGGGCTGCTGATCTGGGTCTGGCCGCACTGGCGCGACCTGGAGCGGCTGAAGAACACCGCGCGGCGCCTGGGGCGTGGGGAGTTGGCCGCGCGCACCGGGATCGGCGAGCATTCCAACATCGGCGAACTGGCCGGCGTGTTCGACACCATGGCCAGCGACCTGGAGCGGCACCTGAACCACCAGCGCGAGCTGCTCGACGCGGTCTCCCATGAACTGCGCACCCCCCTGGCGCGGCTGGACTTCGGCTTGGTGCTGCTGTTCGACGAAGTACCCGCCAGCAGTCGCAAGCGTCTGCTGGAAATGGTCGGGCACGTGCGCGAACTGGACGCGCTGGTGCTGGAGCTGCTGTCCTACAGCCGCCTGCACGACGCCGAACAGGCGCGCGAGCAGGTCGAGGTCGAGCTGCCAGCGTTTCTCGACAGCGTGCTCGGTGCCTTCGCCGAGGAGCTGGACAACCGGGGTGTGCAGTGGGACGTGTGCCTGGGCGACGACCTGCGGCCCTTCGTGCTCGACCCGCGGCTGACTGCCCGTGCCGTGCAGAACCTGGTGCGCAACGCCATGCGCTATTGCGATCGCTACCTGCGCATCAGCCTGGCGCTGGAGACCGATGGCGCGTGTCGCCTGACGGTGGAGGATGACGGCATCGGAATACCGATGGAGGAATGCGAACGGATCTTCCAACCGTTCTACCGGCTCGACCGCAGCCGTGACCGCGCCACGGGTGGCTTCGGCCTGGGTCTGGCGATCAGCCGACGGGCGATCGAAGGTCAGGGCGGGACCCTGAACGTCACGCCCTCGACACTTGGCGGCGCGTGCTTCTGCATCCGCCTGCCGGTGGCCAGAGGTGTCGCACCGGCATGAACGAGGCGTGCAAAGCAGGCCTTTCAACGTCTTTAACTAACACGATGTAGACCACATGCCGATCTGGCAGAGCGGTTCACTCCTGTGTGGGAGCGGGCTTGCCCGCGATGCAGGCGGTGATGGACCGGACGCTATCGCGGGCAAGCCCGCTCTCATAGAACATAAAATATCTTGTTGATTTTAAAAGGAATAATTTCAGGATTTTGTGGGCCCTGCGGGCCCAATCGCGGCCGGTCCGGCGCCCCGG
>JAQZAY010000291.1 GCA_029239415.1 Pseudomonas sp.
GGGTTGACCGCAAAAAAGCCTACGCCGGTGCGGACCGCCGCTTGACCTTGACTATCGGCAAAACGGTGTTACAACCAATAAGAACCCACCGTGGTCGATAAAGATCCGCGCAGTCAACCAAATATTTTCGCAGGTTCGTATGCGGATGGAGTGGATGATACTCCGTGATGGAGTCCTTTGCAGAGGGATATGAGGATGGCAAGCGGCAAAGTCAAGTGGTTCAACAATGCCAAGGGCTATGGTTTCGTCAATGAGGAGGGCAAGACCGAAGATCTGTTCGCCCATTATTCGGCGATCCAGATGGAGGGATACAAGACGCTCAAGGCCGGCCAGGTGGTGAATTTCGAGATCATCCAGGGGCCCAAGGGTTTGCACGCGGTCAACATCGTCGACGCGACGAGAAGCGTTGTCCACGCCACTGAAAACGTGGCCGAGGAACAGGCCGTCAAGGCCTGATCTGCACCTTCTGCAGGGCACTCCAAGCTGCAAGCAAGAGCAAGAGCAAGAGCCGCACGCGACCCACTCTGCTTGAAGCTTGCAGCTTGCACTGTCCCATGCGGCATCAGGCCGCATTGCCCCTACGTCTTTGGTCTTATAAGTGAATCGTTCTCGCCGGGCCTTGCCGACTCGGGCGGAGGGTTTGTTATACTCGGGCGCTGACCGCAGGGTCATGACCCTCGACGGCCAGTAAAGCCTGGGCTGTTAGCGCAGTTCAGCCGTATGACGCTCGACTGATGCATCCACCATCACCGCTCGCAGCCTCTCGACCTTCCGCCCATGGCGCTGCCAGGGGCGAAGCGCCTACCCTGCGCACCTCGAGACTTCGAGCACGCTCAGCAAATCAGAGAGTTAACCCGCATGCCCACCCGTTCCAAGATCATCTATACCTTCACCGACGAAGCTCCGGCACTCGCCACCTATTCACTGCTGCCGATCATCGAAGCCTTCACCGCTTCGGCTGACATCGCCGTCGAAACCCGCGACATTTCCCTCGCTGGCCGTATCCTCGCCGCTTTCCCGGAGCAACTGGGTAGCGACAAGCAGGTAGGCGATCACCTGGCGGAACTGGGCCAGCTGGCCACCACCTCCGAAGCGAACATCATCAAGCTGCCGAACATCAGCGCCTCGGTGCCGCAGCTCAAGGCCGCGATCAAGGAACTGCAAGGCCAGGGCTACAATATCCCTGACTACGCCGACACCCCGGCCACCGACGCCGAGAAAGAATCACGCGCCCGCTACGACCGCATCAAGGGCAGCGCCGTGAACCCCGTGCTGCGCGAAGGCAACTCCGACCGCCGCGCGCCGCTCTCGGTCAAGAACTACGCGCGCAAGCACCCGCACAAGATGGGCGCCTGGGCCGCCGACTCCAGGTCGCACGTGGCGCACATGGACCAGGGCGACTTCTACGGCAGCGAGAAGTCCGCGCTGATCGAGTCCGATGACACCCTGCGCATCGAGCTGGCCGAGACCAACGGCACCACGACCGTCCTGAAGGAAAAGACCGCCGTCAAGGCAGCCGAAGTCGTCGACTGCGCCGTGCTGAGCCGCAACGCCCTGCGCGACTTCATCGCCGAGCAGATCAAGGATGCCCAGGCCAGCGGCGTGCTGCTGTCGGTCCACCTGAAGGCCACCATGATGAAGGTCTCCGACCCGATCATGTTCGGCGTCATCGTCGAAGCGTTCTATGAAGAGGTGCTGGCCAAGCACGCCGCCGCGCTGGCTGAAGTCGGCTTCAACGCCAACAACGGCATCGGCGACCTGTACGCGCGCATCAAGTCGCTGCCGGCCGAGCTGCAAGCCCAGATCGAAGCCGACGTGCAGGCGCTGTACGCCACCCGTCCGGCCCTGGCGATGGTCAACTCCGACAAGGGCATCACCAACCTGCATGTGCCGAGCGACGTCATCGTCGACGCCTCGATGCCGGCGATGATCCGCGATTCGGGCAAGATGTGGAACGCCGCAGGCGAGCTGCAGGATGCCAAGGCCATCATCCCCGACCGTTGCTACGCGGGCATCTACCAGGCCGTGATCGAGGACTGCAAGGCCAATGGTGCCTTCGACCCGACCACCATGGGCAGCGTGCCGAACGTCGGCCTGATGGCCCAGAAGGCCGAAGAGTACGGCTCCCACGACAAGACCTTCCAGATCAAGGCCGACGGCGTCGTGCGCGTGATCGACAGCAAGGGCAACCTGCTGCTGGAACAGAACGTCGAGGCCGGCGACATCTTCCGCATGTGCCAGACCAAGGACGCGCCGATCCAGGACTGGGTCAAGCTGGCCGTGAACCGTGCCCGCCTGAGCAATACCCCCGCGGTGTTCTGGCTGGACCCGGCGCGCGCCCACGACGGCGTGATGATCGCGAAGGTGAAGAAGTACCTGAAGGATCACGACACCAGCGGCCTGGACATTCGGGTGCTGGACCCGGTGGAGGCGATCAAGTTCACCCTGGCGCGCATCCGCGAAGGCAAGGACACCATCTCGGTGACCGGCAACGTGCTGCGTGACTACCTGACCGACCTGTTCCCGATCATGGAGCTGGGCACCAGCGCCAAGATGCTGTCGATCGTGCCGCTGATGAACGGCGGTGGCCTGTTCGAGACCGGCGCTGGCGGCTCGGCGCCCAAGCACGTGCAGCAGCTGGTCGAGGAGAACTTCCTGCGCTGGGATTCGCTGGGCGAGTTCCTGGCCCTGGCCGCTTCGCTGGAGCACCTGGGCGAGGCCTATGCCAATCCGAAAGCCAAGGTACTGGCGGCGACCCTGGACCAGGCCACCGGCCAGTTCCTGGACACCAACAAGTCCCCGGCACGCAAGGTCGGCGGTATCGACAACCGCGGCAGCCACTTCTACCTGACCCTGTACTGGGCCCAGGCCCTGGCCGCCCAGACCGACGACACCGGCCTGCAGGCACGCTTCGCCCCCCTGGCCAAGGCCCTGGCAGAGAGCGAGGCGACCATCGTCGCCGAGCTCAACGCCGTCCAGGGCAAGCCGGCCGACATCGGTGGCTACTATGCCCCGAATGCCGAGCTGACCGCCAAGGTGATGCGCCCGAGCCAGACCTTCAACAGCGCCATCGCCGCGCTGTAAGGCTGGCCGAGTAACACCACGAGCCCCGGCCACGCACCGGGGCTTGTGTGTTTCTGAAGGACCGACTTGCCAGCGAAGAGACCCTAGAGATCAACACAGGAATCACTGAATGACCTGGCACCCCCACATCACCGTAGCCACCATCGTCGAAGACCAGGGCCGCTTCCTCCTGGTCGAGGAATTCAAGGCTGGCCAGCACGTGCTCAACCAGCCCGCCGGCCACCTCGAACCCGACGAGACCCTGCCCCAGGCCGCCCTTCGCGAGACCCTGGAGGAAACCGCCTGGGAGGTCGAGCTGACCGGCCTGGTCGGCATCTACCTGTACACCGCGCCGAGCAACGGCGTGACCTACCAGCGCATCTGCTTTGCCGCCCGCCCGCTGCGTCATCACCTCGACCGCCCACTGGACAGCGACATCACCCGCGCCGTGTGGATGACCCGCGACGAACTGCTGGCCGACCCCTCGCGCTGGCGCAGCGAGCTGGTACCGCGCTGCATCGACGACTACCTGGCGGGCCCCCTGCACAGCCTGGACCTGCTGCGCGACTGACAGGCACTTCGCCTTGATGGCGCTGGCCTGATAGAATCGTCGTCTTTTTCCAGATACACACCGGTAGCCATGTCCAGTCCAACACCCTTTGATCCCGCCAAGACCCGCGTCATCGTCGGCATGTCCGGCGGCGTGGACTCCTCCGTCTCCGCCCTTCTGCTCATCGAGCAGGGTTACCAGGTGGAAGGTCTGTTCATGAAGAACTGGGAAGAGGACGACGGCACCGAATACTGTACCGCCCGCGAAGACCTGGCCGACGCCCAGGCCGTGTGCGACCGCATCGGCATCAAGCTGCACACCGCCAACTTCGCCGCGGAGTACTGGGACCACGTGTTCGAGCACTTCCTCGAGGAGTACAAGGCCGGCCGCACGCCGAACCCGGACATCCTCTGCAACCGCGAGATCAAGTTCAAGGCCTTCCTCGACTATGCCCTGTCGCTGGGCGCCGACCTGATCGCGACCGGCCACTACGTGCGCCGCCGCGACACCGACGGGCGCACCGAGCTGCTCAAGGGCCTGGACCCGAACAAGGACCAGAGCTACTTCCTGCACGCGGTCGGCGGTACCGAGATCGCACGCACGCTGTTCCCGGTCGGCGAGCTGGAAAAGCCCGAGGTGCGCGCCATTGCCGAAAGACACGGCCTGGCCACGGCCAAGAAGAAAGACTCCACCGGCATCTGCTTCATCGGCGAGCGCCGCTTCAGTGATTTCCTCAAGCAATACCTGCCCGCCCAGCCAGGCGAGATCCAGACCACTGAAGGCGAGGTCATCGGCCGCCACCACGGCCTGATGTACCACACCATCGGCCAACGCCAGGGCCTGGGCATCGGCGGCCTGAAGGACGCTGGCGACGAGCCGTGGTATGTGCTTGAAAAAGACCTGGCGCGCAACGTGCTGGTGGTTGGCCAGGGCAACGAGCACCCTTGGCTGTTCGCCCGCGCCCTGCTCGCTTCCGAGATCTTCTGGGTCAACCCGGTCGACCTGTCCACGCCGCGCCGCCTGAGCGCCAAGGTCCGCTATCGCCAGGGCGACCAGGCCTGCACGCTGGAGCGCACCGTCGACGGCTACCGCGCCGTGTTCGACGAGCCCCAGCGCGCGGTCACCCC
>JAQZAY010000292.1 GCA_029239415.1 Pseudomonas sp.
CCTTGGCGGCCTGCTTGCTCAGGCTCACCAGTTGCAGCACTTCACGCGGCAGGGCGTTGCCGATACCGGTGATGGCGCCGGTAGCGGCGCAATTGACGAAGCCATGCACCACCTGGGTGTCGACGCCGACCATCAGGGTCACCTCGTTGTCCTGGGAGGTGATGTGCTCGGCCGCGTAGCGCAGGTCGGCGCCACCGCCGAACTCCTTGAAGCCGATCAGGTTGGGGAACTCACGGCGCAGCTCGAAGAACAGGTCGGCGCGGGTGGCAAAGCCGTAGTAGGGGCTGTTGTAGATCACCGCCGGCAGCTTCGGCGCGGCGGCGAGAATCGCCGAGAAATGGTGCTTCTGGGCGATCAGCGAAGCGCCGCGGCTGAGCACGCGGGGGATGACCATCAGGCCGGCGGCGCCGACCTTGGCGGCGTGGGCGGCGTGGGCTGCGGCTTCACGGGTGTTCACCGCGCCGGTGCCGACGATGGTCGGGATGCCGGCGGCCACCAGGCGCGCCACGCCTTCCTGGCGCTCGGCCTCGGTCAGCAGCGGCCAGTCGCCCATCGAGCCGCAGTACACCACGGCGCTCATGCCGGCTTCGATCAGTTCGCGGCCCTTGCGCACCAGGGCGTCGAAGTCCGGCTTGCGCTCGGCGGTGCAGGGGGTCATGAGGGCGGGCATGGTGCCGGTGAAGAGGTTGTCGGTCATTGTTGTCACTCCTGGCGCTATTCAATGTGGGTAGAAAAAACCGGGGGTCAGATGCCCCAGGCGAACGGATCCTGTTCGTCGATCAGCAGGGTGCTGTCGGCGGTCATGTGGGCGCGGCCGGTGATGAACGGGCGAATGCGTTCGCCGTCGCGCTCGTAGCGGCCGTGGAACTGGCTGCCGGTGATGCTGGCCTGGACCCAGGCCTGGCCTTCGGCGAGCTTGCCATCGGCGGCCAGGCACGCCAGCTTGGCGCTGGTGCCGGTGCCGCAGGGCGAGCGGTCGTAGGCCTTGCCTGGGCACATGACGAAGTTGCGGCTGTCGGCGTTGGCGTCGTCGGCGAACAGCTCGACGTGGTCGATCGGCGCGCCGTGCTCGCCCGTGATGCCTTGGGTCTCGAGGGCCTTGAGCATGGCCCAGGTGTAGTCGGTGAGGGCTTCGCGGTTGTCCAGGTCGATGTGCTGGCCGTGCTCGGAGACCAGGAAGAACCAGTTGCCGCCCCAGGCGATGTCGCCGTGCACCACGCCGTGGCCGGGCACGTCCACCGCCACCTGCTGGCGGTAGCGGTAGGACGGCACGTTGCCGACGGTGATGGCGCCGTCCTCATGCAAGGTGGCGCTGACCGGGCCGACCGGGGTGTCGATCTGGTGCACGCCGGGCCCGATCAGGCCCAGGTGCTGCAGCGAGGCAACCAGGCCGATGGTGCCGTGACCGCACATGTTCAGGTAGCCGGCGTTATTGAAGAAGATCACCCCGCAGGTGGCCTCGGCCGACACCGGTGGGCAGTACAGCGCGCCCACCAGCACATCGTTGCCGCGTGGCTCCAGCAGGCAGGCGCGGCGCCAGTGGTCGTGCAGCTCGCGCAGCTCATCGCGCTGCTCGGCCATGCTGCGGCCGTGCAACGGCGGGAAGCCTTTCATCACCAGGCGGGTCGGTTCACCGCCGGTATGCGAATCGATGACGTGGATCTGTTTCATGGGCATGTCCCTTGGGTAAACGGTCAGGAAGCGACGGCGGCGGGGTGGACGGTATAGGTTTCAGCGGCGGCTTCGCTCTCGTCCTCGCCTTCCAGGCGCACCAGGTGAGCCGGCACGCCGGTGGCGGCGCCCCAGTAGTAGATGCCCAGGGCACAGGCGGCGACGGCCATGGTGTCGAGCGGGTGGCCGATCACCCCCAGGCCGCCGAAGCTGCCCAGCCAGGACAACAGGATGGTCACGGCGTAGAAGCCGATCAGCCAGGCCGACGATCGCACCTGCTGGCCCAGCGACAAGTGCTGGGTGGGCACGAAGCGGCCGCACAGCAGGTACAGCACGAACATCACGATCTGCAGGGCCAGCAGCCACGACACGGTGTTCCAGCCCGACCAGTAGACGATCAGCGCGGCGATGATGAACGACAGCGGGCCGAGCACGCCCATGCCCTTGACCCGGAACGGGCGTGGCATGTCGGGGGCGTTGCGGCGCAGCGCGGCGACGGTGACCGGGGCCACGGCGTAGCTCAGCACCAGGGCGGCCGAGACCACATTGATCAGCGCTTCCCAGGACGGGAACGGCAAGGTCCAGAACACCGACAGGCCGAAGGTCAGCCACAACGCCGGGCGCGGGATGCCGGACTCGGCGTCAATGCGGGTGAAGTACTTGAAGAAGGTGCCGGTCTGCGCCCAGCCATAGACCACGCGCGGGGTGGCGTTCATGTAGATGTTGCCGCAGCCGCTGGGCGAGATCACCGCGTCGGCCACCACCAGGTAGGCCAGCCAGCCGACGCCCAGGGCCAGGGCGATGTCACGGTAGGGCAGGGCCAGTTCCTGGGTCACGGCGGCCCAGCCGTTGGCGAGCATCTCGGTCGGCACGCTGCCGAGGAAGGCCAGTTGCAGCAGGGCGTAGATCGCGGTGGACAACAGCACCGAGAGGATCAGCGCGATGGGAATGGTGCGCTGCGGGTTCTTCACCTCGCTGGCCACCGAAATGATCGGCGTCAGGCCCAGGTAGGCGAAGATGATGCCGCCGGCCGATACGGCCATCTCCACGCCGGACAGGCCGAACGGGGCAAACCCCTGGACCTCGAAGTTCTCCGGCTTGAAGAAGCCGAACAGCACGCCGATCACCAGCAGCGGCACGATGAACTTGAACACGCTGACCAGGTTGTTGGCCTTGGCGAAGGTCTTCACGCTGCGGTAGTTGAGGAAGAAGAACAACCCCAGCAGGGCGAACTGCACCAGCCAGCCAAGTACGGTCGGGTCACTGGAGCCGGCCTTGGTCAGGCCGGGGAACCAGGCTGCGGCGTACTGGCGAGAGGCGACTACCTCGATGGCGATCAGGCTGGAGAAGGCGATCAGGGTGATGAAGCCCATCAGGTAGCCGAGCAGCGGACCGTGCGAGTACACCGGGTAGCGCACCACGCCACCGGCCCGTGGCAGGGCAGCCCCGAGCTCGCAGTAGACGATGCCCAGCAGCAGCACGGCGAAACCGCCGAGGAACCAGGAGAGGATACCGGCCGGGCCGGCGATGGCCGAGACGTGGCTGGCGGCGAACAGCCAGCCGGAGCCGAAGATGGCGCCGAGTCCGATGAAGGTGAGGTCGAGCAACGACAGCTGTTTCTTGAATTTGCCTGACATGGGTTCGCCTTTTTGTTGGTTATTGGATAGGCAGGTCTGATGTCACGAGATGCGGCTTTTTGGGCCGCGCTCTTGTAGGACTTGGGCGGCTTGCGTGGGACATAGAGTGGACCGGTTGGCGCGATGGTTCTTGATGGTTTTCTGCAAGGGGTATGACGAAATCGGCACAGTTGCAGAAAAAGCTGGCGGTCGGGCGGGGCGGGTGGATAGGCTGCAAGCCATACCGCACAAGGGCTGTAATGATGTACTCGCTGTGCCAGCCCGTTCGCGGGTGAACCCGCTCCCACAGGTTCGGCGCAGGCTTCGAAACCTGTGGCGGCCCGATGGGAGCGGGTTCACCCGCGAAAAGGTCCGTACAGCCCGCAGAGAACCGACAGATGACCGACAATCCCCTGGCAACCCTGTATCAGTCCCTTGACCAGCATCGCCCCGCGACCCTCGAAACGCTGCTGGCTGGCGTATCGCTGCTGCTGCCCATTCTCGACGCCATCCCCAACGCCGCGATCTTCATCAAGGACCCGGCGGCCCGCTACGTGATGGCCAACACCACTCTGGTCCAGCGTTGCGGCCTCAAGCGCCTGCAACCGCTGCTGGGCAAGACCAGCGCCGAAGTATTCCCGGCACAGCTGGGCCCCGGCTACACCGAGCAGGACCGCCGCGTTCTCAAGGAGGGCCTGGTACTGGCGGACCAGCTGGAGTTGCACCTGTACGGCAGCCGTGAGCCCGGCTGGTGCCTGACCCACAAGCGCCCGCTGTACAACCAGGCTGGCGAGATCATCGGACTGATCGGTATCTCGGTGGACCTGCAGTCAGCCGCCGACAGCCACCCCGCCTACCAACGCCTGGCCGCCGTGGACGAGCACATCCGCCGGCACTTCCAGCTACCGATCAGCATGGCCGAGCTGACCCGCATCGCCGGGAGTTCCGTGGCACAACTGGAGCGCTACTGCAAGCGAGTGTTCCACCTGACGCCCCGGCAGATGATTCACAAGGCACGCCTGGAGCACGCCCACCGGCTGTTGCACTCGGAACTGCCGATCACCGAAGTGGCGCTGCAGTGCGGCTACACCGACCACAGCGCCTTCAGCCGCCAGTTCAAGCAACTCACCGGCTTCACACCCCGCCAATACCGCCAGGCGACGGCGGGTCAGGTGGGCTGAGTCAGCTTCGACAAGACCTGCCAGGGGCCAGCCCGGTCCGCACACTGTCTGGCCAGGCCGGATGCTTCATATCACCTCCCCCATCCCCTGGGTCATCCACAATTGCTGGAACGGCCCGCCCCCAGTGCGCAGCGCTTCGGGCGGGCCGTCCTCGACGATCTGGCCATTCTGCAGCACGATGATCCGGTCGAAGCGCGCCACGGTCGACAGCCGGTGCGCAACCGCCAGCACCGTGCGCCCCTCCATCAGCA
>JAQZAY010000293.1 GCA_029239415.1 Pseudomonas sp.
CGATGGCCGCGACCTGGTGCTCGAGACCGTCGGCGCCATCGAGCGCATGAGCGGCGACGTGCAGGCCACGGCCCAGCTGATCGGCAACCTGGCGACCGAATCGCGCGACATCGGCAAGGTCCTGGATGTGATCCGCGGCCTGGCCGATCAGACCAACCTGCTGGCGCTCAATGCCGCCATCGAGGCGGCCCGGGCCGGCGAGGCGGGCCGTGGTTTCGCCGTGGTGGCCGACGAGGTTCGCGCCCTGGCCCACCGCACCCAGCAGTCGACCAGCGAAATCGAACGAATGATCGGCAGTATCCAGGGAGGTACCGTCCAGGCGGTGGACTCGATGCGCAACAGCACCGAGCGCGCCGAATCGACCCTGAACATCGCCCGCGGCGCAGGCCTGGCGCTGGACAGCATCGCCAGCGCGGTGGCGCAGATCAACGAGCGCAACCTGGTGATCGCCAGCGCGGCAGAAGAGCAGGCCCAGGTGGCGCGGGAAGTGGACCGCAACCTGGTGAACATCAACGACCTGTCGGTGCAGTCGGCGACCGGCGCGCAGCAGACCAGCGCGGCGAGTGCGGAGCTGTCGCGCCTGGCGGTGGACCTGAACGGGCTGGTGGCGCGCTTCCGCGTCTGACCTGGAGATCCGCGGTGCCCCATTCGCTGGCAAGCCAGCGAATGGGGCACCTGAGAATCCGGATCAGTAATCGATCCGCACATCCCCCTTCGGCACACTGCAGCACGACAGGATGTACCCCTCGGCTTCATCCTCCTCGGTGATGCCGCCGTTGTGGTCCATCTCTACCTCCCCGCCCAGCTTGAGCACCTTGCAGGTGCCGCAGATGCCCATGCCGCAGGCCTTGGGGATCATCAGGCCGACCTTGGCCGCCGCGGCGTGCACGGTCTCGCCCGGACCCACGCGGATGCTCTTGTCGCTGCCGATGAATTCCACCAGGTTGAGCTCGGCGGCATCCACCTCCGGCGCGTCGGCCGCCTGCTCGGCGTGCTCGACGGCGTCGGCCTTGGCCTCGGGTGGCGTGGCGCCGAACGACTCCTCGTGGTAGCGGCGCATGTCGAAGCCGGCGCCTTCGAGCAGACGCTTGACGGCCGTCATGTACGGCGTCGGGCCACAGCAGAACACCTCGCGCTCCATGAAGTCCGGCGCGATCAGCTCGAGCAGCTTGTGGTTCAGGTAGCCGCGATACCCCGCCCAAGGCTCGCCCAGGCCATGCTTCTCGCAGATGATATGCAGGCTGAAGTTCGGAATCCGCGAGGCCATCTGCTCCAGCTCGCGGTGATAGATGATGTCCTTGGGCGAGCGGGCGCTGTGCACGAAGGTCATGTCGACATTGGCATTGGTGTCGTAGAACCAGCGGGCCATGGACATCACCGGGGTGATGCCGACGCCGCCGCTGAGGTAGAGCATCTTCGCCGCCGGGAAATCGATGGCGTTGAACAGCCCAACCGGCCCGTGCACCGCCAGCTCCTGGCCCTCGTGCAGGGTGTCGTGCAACCAGTTCGAGACGCGCCCGCCCGGCACGCGCTTGATGGTCACCGAAAAGCTGTAGGGCACCGACGGCGCGCTGGAGATGGTGTACGAGCGCATGACCTGCTGGCCTTCGATCTCAAGCTCCAGGGTCACGAACTGCCCTGGCTTGAAGAAGAACAGGATCGGCTGGTCGGCCATGAAACAGAAGGTGCGCACGTCCCAGGTCTCCTGGATGACCTTGACGCACCGCACGATGTGGCGGCCGTTGGCCCAGGTCTGGGTCGTGACCGGATTGAGGAAAGGGTTGGACATGCTCGTCTCCACGGCCGACTGCGGCTTGATGGGAGAGATAATGCTCAAGGCCCGCCCAACGTACATTCCCATCCGCGACATCGGCGTGCTTATCGCGACCAGCCTTGAGCTACAGGGGCTGGCGCGTCGGGAACGGATTCGGCCATGTCGTCCATGGATAAGGTTCCCGGCCTCGGCGAACGCACACTCCACGGCAAACAACATGCTGATTTTCAGCCTTGCGATGCACAAGAACGATTAGCCACTTTCGCCGGCCTTGACTGGCCATGAGGACCACACGATGGACGTCACCGCAACCCTGAGCCTGGGCGATCCACTGGAAGCAGCACGCGGCGCCACCGCCGAGATGCTGCAGACGCGCGAGCGCACCTTCTCGCTGCCGCAGCCTTTCTACACCGACGAGCGTCTGTTCCAGATCGACATGCAGGAGATCTTCCACAAGGAGTGGCTGATCGCCGGCATGACGTGCGAGATCCCGGCCAAGGGCAACTTCCTCACCCTGCAGGTCGGCACCAACCCGATCATCGTGATCCGTGGCGCCGAAGGCCAGGTGCATGCCTTCCACAACGTCTGCCGCCACCGTGGCTCGCGCCTGTGCACCAGCGAGAAGGGCAAGGTGGCCAAGCTGGTCTGCCATTACCACCAGTGGACCTACGAGCTCGACGGCCGCCTGCTGTTCGCCGGCACCGAGATGGGCGCCGACTTCGACATGAAGCAGTACGGGCTCAAGCCGGTGAACGTCAAGACCGCCGGTGGCTACATCTTCGTCAGCCTGGCCGAGAACCCACCGGCGATCGACGAGTTCCTGGCGACCCTGTCGCACTACATGGAACCCTACGACATGGAGAACACCAAGGTGGCGGTGCAGACCACCTTGATGGAGAAGGCCAACTGGAAGCTGGTGCTGGAGAACAACCGCGAGTGCTACCACTGCAACGCCTCGCACCCCGAGCTGCTCAAGACCTTGCTCGAATGGGACGATGTGACCGACCCACGTGCCGACCAGGCGTTCAAGGACCACGTCGCCGCCTCGGCCGCTGCCTGGGATGCCGAGAAGATTCCCTACGCCCACGCAAGCTTCGGCCTGCGCAACCGCATCGTGCGCATGCCCCTGCTCAAGGGCACCGTGTCGATGACCATGGACGGCAAGCAGGCCGTGCAGAAGCTCATGGGCCGCATCAAGAACCCGGACCTGGGCTCGATGCGCATCCTGCACCTGCCGCACTCCTGGAACCATTGCATGGGCGACCACATCATCGTCTTCACCGTGTGGCCGATCAGCGCCCAGGAAACCCTGGTCAGCACCAAGTGGATCGTGCACAAGGATGCCGTCGAGGGCGTCGACTACGACCCCGAGCGCATGCGCAAGGTGTGGGATGCGACCAACGACCAGGACCGCCGCCTGGCCGAGGAAAACCAGCGAGGGATCAACTCCGTTGCCTACCAGCCAGGGCCGTACTCGAAGACCTACGAGTTTGGCGTGGTGAACTTCATCGACTGGTACAGCGAGCGGATGCTGAACAACCTGGGCGCCGAGCCTGCGCCGTACCTGAAGGAAGTCAAGGCCCAATAGGGCCTGTGCACTCCATGCCACGGCTGTTGCGTACCCGCGGCATGGGGCGTTGTCATAGGGCGGTGTGCTGCGGTGCTCTGATGGTGGCTACACTGGCACTCGGAGTCATCACGCGCCGATGATAGTTAGCCACTTCGATCGGATACCGATGAGGCAATGGTTCTACCGCCATCTTGTAGAGCTCGGTAGCGGATATGGCAGTGGCAATGACCGAGACAGTCGTGTCCACGATCATCAGTGAAGCCGAATTCCCCGCAGCCAGGCGTCCTATGCCTGTCCCGATACTCACAGAAGCGGTGAAGGCGCCAACGGCCGTCACGGCTATGTCGCGCGTGCTCCACCTGCTGACTGGATTTTCGACGGTTCCCGTCGCTACTTCTCCGGTTCGGCCCTCCATGCCCATGACGGGCCTGAACGCGCGTTCTGCCCTGTAGGCCCGATAGGCCTTCACAACACTGACCGCAAGGTTCATGAAACCGCCGATGATGCTTTTGATGGGCGTGATCCAGCTGGGAAACCGGCCTGTAGGGTCGTGGAAATTGACTGGATCATTCTGGCAATACGCGTAGGCATTGATCCCACCCTTGCCAAAGGGACTCAAGCGGTCCGCGGAGTGAAACCGCATGAGCACCGGGTTGTACGTTCGATGGCCATTGCCAAGGTGGTAGCAGCCGGTAAGCGGATCCCGTGGCTGGCCGGTGAAGGCCAGCAAGGAATCCACCTGCGGCGCATGGATCGTTGCTTGAGAGGTGCGGCTCATTTGTGATGCTCTTGAGAACGAGGGGTGCTCAAGCTAGCAACACAGACCAGTCTGGATAACTGACAGAGATGACAGCTGCGCCGCCTTGATCAGCGCAGCATGCCCTCCTCCACCAGCAGCTTGATGATCGCCTCGGCGCCTTCTTGCGGCGTGACATCCTTCAGCACCTTGCCGCCACCACCGCTGGCCTTGGCCGTCGCCGCCTTCATGCGGTCCGCGCCGCTCTTGGCCTTGATCACCTTGAGCCGCTTGGGGCGCGGCTTGGCGGGCTGCAGTTCGGCCTCGGCCAGCAGCTCGTCTTCGACCAGCGCCACGTCGCGCGCTGCCAAGATACCCCGGCGCGCGGGACCGAAAGCGCTCTGGCGCGGCTTGGGCGCGGCGTTATCCACAGTCGCCAGCAGCGGCAGGCGCACCTTCAGCCGGCGGCGCTGGCCGCGCGGCAAGGCCTGCAGCACCTGGGCGGTGCCGTTCTCGATCGATTCGACCTCGGCCAGGCCCACCACCAGCGGCCAGCCCAGGCGCTCGGCCAGCAAGAAGGGCAGCATGCCCGAGCCTTCGCCGGTTTCGGCCTGGGTGCCGGTCAGCACCAGCTGGGC
>JAQZAY010000294.1 GCA_029239415.1 Pseudomonas sp.
TCTCAAGGTATCCGGGCGCCGCGCACAGCACCCGCGGATTCTCCAGCAGACGGATGGCGATGAGCCGTGAATCGGGCGGCTCGCCCATGAACACACCCAGGTCGAACTGATCGTCGAGCAGACTCATCGGCTGGCTGCTCAGCTCCAGGGACACTTCCAATTCAGGGTGCAGGCGCGCAAATGCCGAGACCACCTGGGCCAGGTGCCTGCGGCCAAAGCCCAGGGTGGCATTGATCCGCAACCGGCCATGCAGAGTCGGCTGACGCGTACCCAGCGCGCTTTCCAATTCATCGAGCTGGCGCAGAATCGGCCGCCCGCCCTCCAGGTACAGCTCGCCTTCGGGGGTCAGCGACAAGCGTCGCGTCGTGCGTTGCAGCAACTGCACGCCCAGGCGCTGCTCCAGCTGGCTCAGACGCTTGCTCACCGCCGGCAGTGAAAGACCCAAGTGGCGCGCGACGTCGGTCAGGCTGGCGCGAGTCGCCACCTGCTGAAAGAAGCTCAGGTCATCGATCATGCTCATGGATTGTTTACCTGAATCTAAGAATGGCTTAACCGGCAGGCCAATTATTAATCCTTTGACACTGATTACACTGAGTCCACAGGTTCATCAACCCATGCATCAATGACATGCATCAATGACTGGAGTGCAGCATGAGCAAGTCCACTTACAAGATCGCGGTGATCCCCGGTGACGGCATCGGCAAGGAAGTCATGCCCGAAGGGGTTCGCGTGCTCGATGCCGTGGCCGCCCGCCACGACCTGCACTTGCAGTGGGACTGGTTCGACTTCGCCAGTGCCGATTACTACCTGGCTCACGGCAAGATGATGCCCGATGACTGGTTCGAAACGCTCAAGGGCTACGACGCGATCTACTTCGGCGCCGTGGGCTGGCCCGATGTGGTGCCCGACCATGTTTCGCTGTGGGATTCGCTGCTGCAATTTCGTCGCGAGTTCGACCAGTACGTCAACCTGCGTCCCTGCCGCTTGATGCCTGGGGTCAAGGCACCACTGGCCAATCGCAAGCCTGGCGACATCGATTTCTGGGTGGTGCGCGAGAACACCGAAGGCGAGTACTCCAGCGTAGGCGGCAAGATGTTCCCCGGCACCGACCGCGAGATCGTCCTTCAGGAAACGGTGATGACCCGCGTTGGCGTGGACCGCATTCTCAAGTTCGCCTACGACCTGGCGCAAAGCCGACCGAAGAAACACCTGACCTCGGCGACCAAATCCAACGGCATTGCCATCACCATGCCGTACTGGGACGAACGCGTGGCCGAAATGGGCAAGCAGTACCCGGACGTCAACGTCGACAAGTACCACATCGACATTCTCACGGCCAACTTCGTGCTGCATCCGGACTGGTTCGATGTGGTGGTGGCCAGCAACCTGTTCGGCGACATCCTCTCCGACCTGGGTCCGGCCTGCACCGGCACCATCGGTATTGCGCCGTCGGCCAATATCAACCCGGAGCGCAACTTCCCCAGCCTGTTCGAACCGGTGCACGGCTCGGCGCCGGACATCGCCGGCAAGGGGGTGGCCAATCCGATCGGGCAGATCTGGTGCGGCGCCATGATGCTCGAACACCTTGGCCATCCGGAAGCAGGTGCGGCGGTTCTGGCGGCCATCGAAAAGGTCCTGGCCATGGGCCCGGAGCAGGCACCCCTTACCGCCGATATCGGCGGCACCGGTACCACCCGCGCCTTGGGCGAGGCCATCGCCGCCGCCTGCTGACGCCGCAGTACCGCTGACACACCCCAGCACCCCTGTGGGAGCGGGCTCTGCCCGCGAAACAAGCACCGCAGTGTGTCAGGTTTACCGCAGTGAAGCCTTCGCGGGCAGAGCCCACTCCCACAAGGTGCCAATGCTCCAAAGCTTATCGGCAGCGCGCTGCGGGAAAGGCTATCACCGCTCCCCTGTAGGAGCGGGCTCTGCCCGCGAAACAAGCGCCGCGGTACCTCTGACACACCGCGGCGCCCCGTTCGCGGGCAGAGCCCGCTCCCACAGAGCCTCCCTCCCACAAAGCCCCCTCCCACAGAGTCCTGCTCCCACACGGTACCGCTCCTACGGTCGACTGTTCTGTTTGACCGGCTCGATTCGGGAGAATGTTGCGTCGTGATCTGGCATCGTCGGTGTAAACCCCGATGGTCCATGAGAGCCCGCCTTATGACGCTGCTGTTCAAAGTCCCCGACGAGCGTGCGTCGGCCTGGAAAGCCTTGTTCGCCGAGCACGCACCGGATATCCCCCTGCGCTTCTGGCCGGACATCGGCGACCCGGCGCAGGTGCGCTATTTCGCGGCCTGGCAGCCGCCTGCGGACCTGTACGAGCGATTCCCGCAGTTGCAGGTAGTCTTCGCCACCTCGGCGGGGGTCGACCAGTTCGACCTTGCCCATGTGCCCGAATCGGTCAGCGTGGTGCGCATGCTCGACCCCGGCATCGCCCAAGGCATCATCGAGTACGTCGGCTTCGCCGTGCTGGGCCTGCATCGACAGATGCCAATCTACCTGCAGCAACAGCGCCAAGGCGTATGGAAGACCCATCCACTGCTGGCCGCCGGCAAGCGTCGGGTGGGTGTGATGGGCCTGGGCAACCTGGGCCAGGCGGCATTGAACGCGCTGCATCCGTTCGGCTTCACCTTGAGTGGCTGGTCACGCACGCTCAAGACCCTGCCAGACGTGCACTGCTACGGCGGCCGCGACCAGTTGCCGGAGTTCCTGGGCAACTGCGACATCCTGCTGTGCCTGTTGCCCCTGACCAGCGACACCGCCGGCATCCTCGATACCCAGACCTTCGCCGCGCTGCCCGCGGGCGCGAGCCTGATCAACCTGGGCCGTGGTGGCCATCTGGTGGAAGCGGACTTGTTGGCGGCGCTGGACTCGGGCCATCTGGCCCATGCAATCGTCGATGTGCTGCAAGAAGAGCCACCACGCAGCGATCACCCCTTCCTCGACCATCCGAAAATCTGGCTGACCCCGCACATCGGCGCCATGACCGATCCGCACTCAGCCTTCGAGGTGCTGCTGGAGAACATCCGCAGGCATCAACGAGGTGAGGACATGGTCGGTCTGGTGGAACCGGGCACCGGCTATTAGCGGCAAACCTGTGGCAGCCACATACCGGGCTGACACAGGTCAGGCGCTTCAGTGCTTCTTCGGCGTGCTCGGATTGATCATCCGCGACAGGCCCAGGTTCTTCAGGGCCAGCTGCAGCGAGCTGTGAATAACTTGCGGGTTGTCGATCTTGCTCAACTGGGCCAGCAGTTCCTTGGCCTTGCTCAGATTGACCTGGCGCAGCATCCACTTCACTTTCGGCAAGTTGGTGGCGTTCATCGACAGGCTGTCGAAACCCATCGCCATCAACAGGATCGCCGCAGCCGGGTCGCCGGCCATTTCGCCACAGATGCTCACCGGCTTGCCTTCGGCATGGGCCTCGGTGACCACATGCTGCAGAGCCTGCAGCACGGCCGGGTGCAGGTAATCGTAGAGGTCGGCCACGCGTGGGTTGTTGCGGTCCACGGCCAGCAGGTATTGGGTCAGGTCGTTCGAGCCCACCGAAAGGAAGTCGACCTGGCGCGCCAGCTCCTTGGTCAGGTACACCGCCGCCGGGATCTCGATCATCACGCCCACCGGCGGCATCGGCACGTCGGTGCCCTCGTCGCGCACCTCGCCCCAGGCCCGGTGAATCAGGTGCAGGGCCTCTTCCAGCTCGTGGGTACCGGAGATCATCGGCAGCAGGATGCGCAGGTTGTTCAAACCCTCGCTGGCCTTGAGCATGGCGCGGGCCTGCACCAGGAAGATTTCCGGGTGGTCGAGGGTCACGCGGATGCCGCGCCAGCCCAGGAACGGGTTCTCTTCCTTGATGGGGAAATACGACAGCGATTTATCGCCGCCGATGTCCAGGCTGCGCATGGTCACCGGCAGCGGGTGGAAGGCGGCCAACTGTTCACGGTAGATGGCCAGCTGTTCCTTCTCGCTGGGGAAGCGCTGGTTGATCATGAACGGCACTTCGGTGCGGTACAGGCCAACGCCCTCGGCGCCGCGCTGCTGCGCACGGGCCACATCGGCGAGCAGACCGGTGTTGACCCACAGCGGCATGCGGTGGCCGTCCAGGGTCACGCAGGGCAACTCGCGCAGGGCGTCGAGGCCCAGCGCCAGCTGCCGCTCCTCCTCGACCACATCGGCGAACTGCTTGCTGAGAATGTCGCTGGGATTGGTGTAGACCTCGCCGTGGTAGCCATCGACGATCATCTTGATGCCATCGACCTTGGAATACGGCAGGTCGACCAGGCCCATCACCGTCGGGATACCCATGGCACGCGCGAGAATGGCGACGTGGGAGTTGCCCGAACCCAGGACCGACACCAGGCCAACCAGCTTGCCTTCCGGCACCTCGCCGAGCATCGCCGGCGACAGCTCTTCACTGATCAGGATGGTGTTGTCGGGGTAGACCAGGGTTTGCTGACGCGCCTCCTGCAGATAGGCGAGCAGGCGCCGCCCCAGGTCTTTCACGTCGGAGGCGCGCTCGCGCAGGTAGGCGTCGTCCATCAATTCGAAACGGTTGACGTGCTCGGTGACGACGTGGCGCAGCGCACCCTGGGCCCATTGCCCGGTCTTGATCACGTTGGTCACTTCGCTGCCCAGCGAAGCGTCGTCGAGCATCATCAGGTAGACGTCGAACAGCGCCCGCTCTTCGGGGCGCAGT
>JAQZAY010000295.1 GCA_029239415.1 Pseudomonas sp.
CCGTAAGGTTTGTTCCAGACAGCCTGTGGGCCGACCGGTGGTCATTGGGCGAAGCGTCTGAACCAATGCCCCTCTGCCAGCGTCCATCCAAAAACAAAGGTGACCTGACATGACCTACGACCCCATCGACCGAGTACAGAACTATCTCAAGGCGCACGGCATGACACTCACCACTGCCGAATCCTGCACCGCAGGGCGCATGGTTGCGCTGCTTTCGGAAAAAGCCGGCACCGGTAGCGTGCTCGAATCCGGCTACGTGGTGTACTCCCCCGAAGCCAAGCAGCGCCTGCTGGGCGTCAACCCCCAAACCATCGAGCATTTCGGACTGACCAGCCAGGAAGTGGCCCGGGAAATGGCACTCGGGGCGCTGACCGACAGCACGGCGAGCGTGGCCATCGCCACCACCGGGGTGGCAGGCCCCGACCCCGAGGGCGATATCCCTCCCGGGACGCTGTGCTTTGCCTGGGCCTTCGCCGACCTGCCGACACCCGCCGTGTTCAGCCGCACCGAGCGCTTCTTCGGCGACCGCCAGTCGGTGCTGCACCAGGCTTCGCTGCATGGGTTGCTGCAGATGATGCTGTTCCATCAACGCTGGCTGCGAGGCGAGCGCAGCTGACAGCGCAAGCCAGGAGAGACAGGGCAATGTCGACACAGGACGAAGGTCACTCACGGCAGTTCCCGGTCAGCGAAGACATGCGCATGCAGCGCGGTGTCTGGCGATTCGAGCGTTTCGGCTGGTATGCCCTGGTAATCGTCGTTGGCCTGGCCTTGGCGGGGCTGTTCGGCACGGGGCCGCTCAGCCAGCGCACGGCCCGCAGCCCGGATGGACGGGTGGAGGTCGAGTACGCGCGCTTTACCCGTAATGGCGCGGCCGAGCAGTTGCGTATACGCGTCCAGGGCAAGCCTGATGACCAGGCCACCCTGCTGCTCGATGGCTCGATGTTCCGCGACCTCACGGTGGAGACCCTGCAGCCCCAGCCCCTGGCCTCGCTATCCCAGGGCCAGGCCCTGCTGTTGCACCTGGGCACGGATGCCGACGGTATCGCCATGCTCTACATGACCCTGCGCAACGATGGTGTCGGGGCATTCAGCGGCCAGGCGCGCGTGGGTCCGAACAGCGTCGTGCGCTTTTCAACATTCGTCTACCCCTGAGGAGCCAGCATGGATTCAGTTCTGCGGGCCGCCGCCATGTACGTGGCCTTGATGGTGCTGTTTCGCGTGGCCGGGCGGCGTTCGCTGGCCGACCTGACCACCTTCGACTTCGTCCTCTTGCTGATCATCGGCGAGGCCACTCAGCAGGCACTGCTGGGCGAGGACTTTTCCTTCACCAATGCAGTGCTGGTGATCGCCACGTTGATCGTGCTCGACGTCGGGCTGTCCCTGGCCAAGATCAATTCGCTGAGGGTGGCGCGGCTGCTGGACGGGCACGCCACGGTGGTGGTCGAGAACGGCGAGTTCCTGCACGGTCGCATGCGCCGGTCACGCCTGACCGAGGACGACATTCTCGAATCGGCGCGTGCCAGTCAAGGCGTGGTCGAGGTGAGCCAGATCAAGTACGCCATCGTCGAACGCAATGGCAAGATCTCGATCATCCGTCAGGACGACTAGAACATCGCGTCGGTATGAGCAGGCGCCGTCGTGACCCCATTGAGGGCATCTTCCATGACCTGCTCCACGACCTTGCGCAGCGCCTGCCGTTGATCAAGGCCATCAGCGCGCCCGCGTGCCAGCGCCGCCAATTGCCGATCGGCGCTGGAGCCTTCGGCCAGGATATGCCGGGCTTGCAGAAAGGCCCGTTCAGCGTCCGCAGTGTCGCAGGGAAACTGCGCCTGGGCCTGGGCCAGCCAGCCCATGGCACTCACCGGCTGCTGATCGTGCCAGCCGATGTACTCGCCCTGGCGCCCATGGCGCAGTGCCCGCCAGTAGTTTTCCTGGGTCACCCAGTGCATTTCGCGGCTGGGCGGCTGGGCATCATGGTGCGAAACCGCACAGTGCTCGACCAGGTGGCGGAACAAGGCAGCGATGCACAGGGCGTCTTCGAGGCGTGGGCAGGCATCGGTCATGCGCAGCTCCACCGTCGGAAACCGGTGGGAGGGCCTGATCGCCCACCACAGTGCTGCATCCGTGGCCAGTGCCCCGATGCGCTGCAGCAACTCGCGATAGCGCTGGTAGGCGCGCCAGTCCGCCAGCGGTTCGGGCAGGCCCATGTGCGGCCACTCTCCACAGATGACCCGGCGATAACTCATGTACCCGGTGGCCTGCCCTGCCCAGAAGGGAGACGACGTACTGAGTACCAATAGCAGTGGCGTCCAGTAAAGCAGGCGACTGATCAGCTGGATGCGGTCGCAATCGGCAGGAACCCCGACATGCACATGCAGGCCGCAGAGCAGGCTGCGCCGGGCCACATGCTGGTAGTCGTCGAAGATTTGCTTGAAGTGCACGGCTGTTCGTGGACGCTGGCGTTGCCAAAGGGCAGAAGGATGACTGGCGGCGCAGTACAGGCCGAGGTTCTCCTCGGCCAGCAGGCCGAACAGACGCTGACGGCAGCTCGTGAAGAATTCACGCGCCTGGTGGACAGTGCCGAAGACCGGTGATGCAATCTCGATCTGACTGTGGAACATCTCCTCGTCCAGGTATTTGCCAATGACCTGGCGGCACATGCGGCCAACCCTGGGTGGAGGCCGCGCCAGCACTTGGCCACTGGCGCGGTCGATCAGCAGGTACTCCTCCTCGATACCGAAGTCGCACTGCCGGCTCATGGTCAGGGATCACTCAGGACCGCGAGTCACAGTCAATGCGACTGCCGCGATGCGCTCGACCTTCTCGTATCCAGGTTCGGCCAGTTGCTCGCCGAATACATCCGGGTCTAGCTCGCGGTAGTGCCACTGCCATTGCGGGCCGGCCAGGCGCAGCCGAACCGCTTCGAGCAAGGCATCCTTGCCCTCGACGATCGCAACGCCCGTATACAAGAGCAACGAGCCTCCAATGCTCAACCGTGGCAAGGCCTGCTCGACGATGCGCAGTGACAACGCAGCGCCCAGCGCACCGCCGCCATGCCGATAGAGGCGTTCATCGGTATCGAGCATGTA
The DNA here is from genome assembly GCA_029239415.1 of Pseudomonas sp. The sequence goes on from JAQZAY010000295.1 coordinate 3,090, forward strand.
GGGTGGATTGGCAACGATCAGGTCGTAATTGCCCGTGACGCCATCCAGTATGTCGCTCTGCGCGACCGTCAGGTTGCCTAGCCCGGCGAGCGCCGCGTTGATCGCGGTGTAGCGTAGCGCCACGGGGTTGATGTCCACCGCGCTGACCTGGGCATGCCGCGCGGCCGAGGCGATCAGCAGCGCCCCGACGCCGGCACCGCAGCCGATGTCCACCGCGTGTTCGACGCGCTGGAAATTGTGCTGTAGATGATCCTTGATGACCTGGGCGAAACGGTAGCTGTCCGGCCCGAAGAACACGGCGTCCTGGGCGTCGGTGGGAAAGCCCGAATGCACCAGCAGCAGGTCGTCCAGGCTTGACCAGCGGACCCGGCTGCGCAACAGGTCGCCCTGCTCGTCCACTACGCCTGCCTCGCGCATCTGCGCGACCTCGTCCGCCGACAGCAGGTTGGCATGGAATGGCCGGTTCCACCCGAACACGTCGCGCAGCGTACACGCCCTCTGGGCCGTGGCGCGGGCATTGTTGCGGGCCTGGGTAACGGGGGTGACACAGGTAAACTGGTAGCCGTCTGCCTGCAGACGACGGCCCAGCTGCAGCAAGGCCTGGTCGATGTGGGTCTGTTCGTCGCTCAATGCCATCAGCAAGGTCCCTCCTGGGCGAGTCCGGTCATCCTGGCATACGCCTGCGTCGCCAGTAGTCCTTGTGGCAAGGCATGGCGATTCCCGGCCATCTGTTCGATCAAGGTTTCCAGATCATTGCTCGTTCGTTGTCGAGATGGCGCTGGGGGTTGGGTCTGGTCTTCCCACTTGCCAGGCGGCAAGCGTCGGCAAGGCGGGGCCTGCCAGTCCCCGCAGATCCAGTCATGCCACAGTTGCAGCTCGAACGGCGTGAACACCCCGAACATCGGCGCCGTAGGCCCGTCCAGCAAACGCCAGAAGCGGCTCAGGGCCGGGTCCTGGTCGCGCTTGATCCAGCCCTGGGCTACCAGCGCGTCAAGAAAAGCGGGCATGCTGCCTGGCTCGGCCAGCCATTGATTGATCGTGCGGCCCTGCAGCTTGCAGAAATCGGAGTGCATGAACTGGCCGAAACTGCGCTTGCGTTCCAAGGCAGACACCAGCTCCGCGCGCAGGTCGAAGCTTTCGATCAGCTCGGTGGTCGGCAGGCCCAGGTCGTTCAGGCGGTAGCCGCGCACCACGCGACGATAGAAGGCTTCGCGGTCATGCTCGGGGAGCAGCAGTTCGAGTGCTTGCACCGACTTCTGGGCATGGCCGCTGGCGGCATTGTCGATCGTCACGTGCAGGCGGAAATAATGGGCATCGATCCCGAGCTCTGCGAGCTCGTAGGTCGTGATCAGCAAATGCAGCGGGGGTTGCTCGTAGCCCAGGTTGTAGCCGATGACCTCTGGGAGGAATTGTTCCACATTGTCACCCAGCGCCAGCTGGATAGCACCCTGCAGGTAACGATCGTCCTCGAGCGGCAGCGGCTCCAGGCAGCCCAGGTGGCTGAGCAGGCGCTGGTACACCAGCACATGGTTACACCGAGGATCACCGTCGCCCAGCTCTTCGAGGTAGGTGCGGATCAAGCCATGGAAACGAG
>JAQZAY010000296.1 GCA_029239415.1 Pseudomonas sp.
GGGGCCTGCGTGGGGTTCGCTGAAGCCGCGGTGCATGACGCCGAAGGTGCGCGCGCGATTTTGCAGTTTGCGCGCCAGTGGCTGATAGCAGAAGACGATACCCCCGCTGGGGTGCAGGCAGAACAGCTGCGGTGCGCTGGCGGGCGCGTTGTTCAGGGCGACGAGGCACTGGGTCTGCTCGCGGTGTTTTTGCGAGATGAACCGGGCCAGTTCGGCGATGCTTGGGTTGGCCAGCAACTCTTGCAGGCGCACCGTGAGGTTCAGGCGTGCCTTGAGGTTGGCGATGAGCTCGATCGCCAGGATCGAATGCCCGCCCAGCTCAAAGAAGCTGTCGCTGATACCCACGCGCTCGACCTTGAGCGACTGTTGCCAGAGTTGCACCAGGGCCTGTTCCAACTGCGTGCGAGGCGCCACATAGGTTGAATGCCGGAGGTCGGCGTCCGGTTCCGGCAAAGCCTTGCGATCGAGCTTGCCGTTGGCGTTGAGCGGCAGGTGATCGATGAATAACAGATGGCTGGGCACCATGTAGTCGGGCATCTGCATTTTCAGCGCGGTCAGCAGGCCTTCGCGCAACTCGGCCGAGGCCGGTTGTTTCGGGATGACGTAGGCGATCAATTGCAGGCCGCCCGGGCCTTCATGGGACAACACTACGCAATCGCGGACCGCCGAGAGCATTTGCAGGCGCGCCTGGATCTCGCCCAACTCGATGCGGAAACCGCGGATCTTGACCTGGTGATCGAGGCGTCCGATGTATTCGATGCTGCCGTCGCTGAGGTAGCGGGCCAGGTCGCCGGTGCGGTAAAGGCGTCCGCCCGGCAGCGGGTCGAACGGGTCGGGGATGAAACGGCTGGCGGTGAGCTCGGCGCGCTGGTGGTAACCACGGGCCAGGCCAGCTCGACCAACATACAGCTCACCCGTGCAGCCCTTGGGCACCGGGTTCAGATGGGCGTCGAGCAAATACCATGACAAGTCGACGATAGGCTCGCCGATGGGGCTGGCGGCCTCGCCGTGCAAGTCCTTCATCGACAGTGGTCGCCAGGTGACATGCACCGTGGTTTCGGTGATGCCGTACATGTTGATCAACTGGGGCGCCTGGTCACCGAAACGTTCGAACCAGGGACGCAGGCTCTGCACATCAATCGCTTCACCGCCGAAAATCACTTGCCGCAACCGGTGGACGAGCGTCTGCCGAGGCTCGCAGGCCACCTGCAGCAATGACCTGAAGGCTGACGGCGTCTGGTTGAGCACCGTGACCTGCTCCTGACAGAGCAGTGCATGGAAGTCTTCGGGTGAACGGCTCACGGTGTGAGGCACGATGACCAGTCGACCGCCGTGCAGCAAGGCACCGAAAATTTCCCACACGGAAAAATCGAAGGCGTAGGAGTGGAACAGGCACCACACGTCCTGCTGGCCGAAACCGAACCAGTGGTCGGTGGCCTGGAACAGCCGGGTGACGTTATGGTGCGCAAGCAGTGCGCCTTTGGGCTTGCCGGTCGAGCCGGAGGTGTAGATCACGTAGGCCAGGTTGTCCGGATCCATCGGCACGTGCGGATTGTGTTCGGGACAGGTGCTGACGGCATCGACCGGATCCAGCAACAGACAGTCGGTGCCGACGGGCAGCGCCAGCGAATCGAGCAGGTGGGCCTCGGTGAGGATCTGCCTGACGCCGCTGTCCTCGATCATGTAGGCCAGGCGATCGGCCGGGTAGGCCGGGTCCAGCGGCACGTAGGCGCCGCCGGCCTTGAGAATCGCCAGCAGGCCGATGATCATCCGTGGCGTGCGTTCGACGGCGATGCCGACCAGCACGTCGGGCCCGACGCCTTGTTGGATCAAGCGATGGGCCAATTGGTTGGCGTGTCGGTTGAGCTCGGCATAGCTCATGTGCTGCCCTTCAAAAGTCAGCGCTATCGCCTCTCCGGTGTTGGCGGCGTGGGTTTCGATCACCTGGTGCAGGCACTGTTCGCTGTGCAACCGGGTTGGCCGGCGGTTCCAGTCGTCAAGGGTCAGTCGCTGTTCATCGGTGCTCAACAATGGCAGCTCGCCGAGGGCGCATCCGGGCGTTTCGATCAGGCCGCGCAGCAGGTTTTGCCAATGCTCGGCCATGCGCTCGATGGTTTGCGCGCGGTACAGGTCACGGCTGTATTCGAAGGTCGCCACGGTCTGCTGCTGTGAGTAGTCGATATCCAGCGACAAGTCGAACTTGGCCTGGTTTTCGCCGGTGTCGAGAAACTCCAGCGTCAGCGCGTCTCGCGTTGGTCTCGAGGGTTGGGGCGAGGCGGTGCGCCAGTTGAACAAGACCTGGAACAGCGGGTTGGCGCCCAATTGATCGAGGATCAATTCCAGCGGGTAATCGGCATGCTCCAGCGCGGCGAGGGACTGCGCGCGCAGATCGCGGAGAAAATCCAGCCCGCTGCGGATCGAGTCGATCCGCGCCCGGTACACCTGGCTGCTGACAAAAAAACCCACCAGGTCCTGGCTTGCATGGCTGTTGCGGTTGGCGTTGGGAACGCCGACGGTGAAGTCGTTCTGGCGGCTGTAGCGAGCCAGCAGCAGTTGCCATGCACCCAGCGCCACCACGAACGGGGTCAGCCCGTGGCGTTGGCAGAACGTGTCGAGCGCCAGGGCCATTGCCGGGGCCAGCGCCACCTGCACACGGCCGGCCATGTGTGGCTGGCTCGCGGTGCGGGCAAAGTCCTGTGGCAGTTCCAGTGCGGGCAGGTCATGGCCCAGGTACTTGCTCCAGTATTCGCCACCGCGCCGGCAGGCCAGGCTCTGCAAGTACTCGCCGCGTTGCCACGTCGCGTAGTCGGCGTATTGCATGGGCAACGGCGGCAGCGGTGACGGATCGCCCTGCAAGCCCTGGGCATAGGCCTGGGTCATGTCCTGCATGAGGATCGTGTTGGACCAGGCATCGGAAACGATGTGATGCATATTCAGCAACAGCACATGTTCCGCATGGCTCAGCCTGAGCAGTGTGGCCCGCATCAGCGGCGCCTGAGTGAGATCGAAAGGTTGCCGGGCGTGTTGCTCGATGCGCTGCGAAAGCGTCGGCTGGTCGAGCCCGGCAAGGTCTTCGCGATGCAGGATCAGGCAGGCGCTGCGCTCCACGACCTGGCGGGCGGCGCCGTCGATTTCGATGAACGCGGTACGCAGGATGTCGTGCCGGTCGATGACCCGATTCAGCGCTTGCTCCAGAGCATCGGCATTCAGTTCGCCCGTCAGGCGCAGGGCGCGTGGCAGGTTGTAGGCGGAACGGGTCGGGTCGCGCTGTTGTTCCAGCCACAAGCGTTGCTGGGCGAAAGACAAGGGCGCGTGGTCCGGCCGGCTACGGTTGGACCGGGCGTGCATATCGTCGGCCGCCTCATCGAGCAGCAGCGCCAACAGATCGTCATCTGGCAATTCGTTCATGGTGTTCTCGCGGTAAACAGCATTGCGTCGGGCAGGCTCAGGCGAAGGCTGCCGGGACCTTTTCACTGACGACCTGACCGGCCTGCATTCGCACCAGCTGATCGGCGATGTCGAAGTAACGGTCGTCGTGGGAAATGACGATGATGGTCTTGCCCAGGGCCTTCAGCTCCGGCAGCAGTTCGGTGTAGAAAATCCGCCGGAACACCGGATCCTGGTCGGCGGCCCATTCGTCGAAGACCAGCACCGGGCGTTCTTCCAGCCAGGCATTGAGCAGGGCCAGGCGCTTGCGTTGGCCGGTGGACAGATCGGTGGTGCTGAAGGCGCCGTCGCGAATGCTGACCTTGTGGGCAATCTCCAGGCGCTCCAGGTAGCGATTGGCGGTCCCGGGCACTTGCTGGTCACCCTGCACCAGTTCGTCGAACAGGTAGTAGTCGGCAAAAATCGTGGTGAACAACTGGCGATAATCGTCACGCCGCGCCGCCAGTACCGGCTCGCCATCGAGGAGAATTTCGCCGCCCTGTGGCGCATAGAGGCCCAGCAGCAATTTGATCAGGGTGGTCTTGCCCCCGCCGTTCTCGCCGACGATGAATACGATCTCGCCTTGGGCGATGGACAGGTTGATCGGTCCGAGGGCAAAGGCCTGGCTGCCGTCGACCGCCGGGAAGGCGTAATGCACGTCACGCAATTCAAGCTGGCGGAGCGTCGGCTTGGGGGCGTCTTTGCCATTGAGCAACAGATGCGGTTCCGGCGAGGAGAACTGCTCGGCCAACTCCGCAATGCGCTTGAACGCAATGTTGGCGCGGCTGATCACTGGCAAGGTCATCACCAGGTATTCCAGCGGCCCCTTCATGTACAGCAGCACCAGCACGAAACCGCTGAGCACCGCCTTGTCGATGCCCAGCCACAACGATTGCAGGGCCAGTACCAGGCCGATGACCACGAAGAACAACATCGAGCCGAAGGTCTTGGCGACCACGAAGGTGTTGACCGAGCGGATGTTGGTGGCGCAGATCTGCTCGGCGGTGGCTTCGATGCGCTGGCTGAACATGCGTTGGCGGCGTGGCCGGTGAATGCGCAGTTCCTTGGCGCCGGCAGCGATCGCGCTGTAGTGCTTTTGCAGGGCGTCTTCAGCCTCGCGGGCCGCTTCGAAGCCGCGAATGCCACGGGCTCGGGCCACGTATTGGATGACGGTGCCGATCACCAATGCCACCAGCAGCAGCGCAAACATCGGCAATGACAGGTAGGCCAGGTAGGCCAGGCAACCGAGGGTA
>JAQZAY010000297.1 GCA_029239415.1 Pseudomonas sp.
CCGAGGCCAGTGAATTAGCTGTCCCGCGACCGTTTGTCCTGAACTTGGATATTTCATGTAATCTTTTTTGATCGCCCATGTTGGGAGCGCGCCGCTGCTACAGAATCTTGGCAAGCGCGTGCTTGCACGCGATCATGGCGAATGGTGTGCTGCGGCATATTCCAACTTCAGGTATGATATCGCCCCCTTTTTTCAATCCCCAGTCAGGCGATTTCCCATGACCAACCAGGCCGCCGAAGTCGCGAAGCGCCGCACTTTCGCCATCATTTCCCACCCCGACGCCGGTAAGACCACCATCACCGAGAAGCTGCTGCTGATGGGCAAGGCCATTGCCGTCGCAGGTACCGTGAAGTCGCGCAAGTCCGACCGCCATGCCACCTCCGACTGGATGGAAATGGAAAAGCAACGGGGCATCTCGATCACCACCTCCGTGATGCAGTTCCCGTACCGCGAGCACATGGTCAACCTGCTCGACACCCCCGGCCACGAAGACTTCTCAGAAGACACCTACCGCACCCTGACCGCGGTGGACTCGGCGCTGATGGTGCTCGACGGCGGTAAAGGGGTAGAGCCGCGGACCATCGCACTGATGGACGTGTGCCGCCTGCGCGACACGCCCATCGTCAGCTTCATCAACAAGCTCGACCGCGATATCCGCGACCCGATCGAGCTGCTCGACGAGATCGAGGCGGTCCTGAAGATCAAGGCCGCGCCAATCACCTGGCCGATCGGTTGCTACCGCGACTTCAAGGGCGTGTACCACCTGGCCGGCGACTACATCGTGGTCTACACCCCAGGCCACGGCCACGAGCGCACCGAGACCCGGATCATCGAGAACCTGGACTCCGACGAGGCGCGCGCGCACCTGGGCGACCAGTACGACTCGTTCGTCGACCAGCTGGAGCTGGTGCAGGGCGCCTGCCACGAGTTCAACCAGCAAGAGTTCATCGACGGCCAGCTGACCCCGGTGTTCTTCGGCACCGCGCTTGGCAACTTCGGGGTCGACCACGTGCTCGACGCCGTGGTCGACTGGGCGCCGCGCCCCCTGGCACGGGTCGCCAACGAGCGCACCGTCGAGCCGGTCGAGGAGAAGTTCACAGGCTTCGTGTTCAAGATCCAGGCGAACATGGACCCCAAGCACCGCGACCGCATCGCGTTCATGCGCATCTGCTCGGGCAAGTACGAAAAAGGCATGAAGATGCGCCACGTGCGCCTTGGCAAGGACCTGCGCATCGGCGATGCGCTGACCTTCTTCTCGTCCGAGCGCGAGCAGCTCGAGGAGGCCTTCGCCGGCGACATCATCGGCCTGCACAACCACGGCACCATCCAGATCGGTGACACCTTCAGCGAAGGCGAGAGCCTGGGCTTCACCGGTATCCCGCACTTCGCCCCGGAGCTGTTCCGCCGCGTGCGCCTGAAGGACCCGCTCAAGTCCAAGCAGCTGCGCCAGGGTCTGCAGCAGCTGGCCGAAGAGGGCGCGACCCAGGTGTTCTTCCCCGAGCGCAGCAACGACATCATCCTCGGTGCGGTCGGCGTGCTGCAGTTCGATGTGGTCGCCAGCCGCCTGAAGGAAGAATACAAGGTCGAGTGCGGCTACGAGCCGATCACCGTATGGTCGGCCCGCTGGATCGCCTGCGATGACAAGAAGAAGCTCGAGGAATTCAAGAACAAGGCCGTGGAAAACCTGGCGATCGACGGCGGTGGCCACCTCACCTACCTGGCGCCGACCCGGGTCAACCTGGCGCTGATGGAAGAGCGCTGGCCAGATGTGAAATTCCGCGCGACCCGCGAGCATCACTGATAGCTGAGAGGGGGCCGCTGTGCGGCCCATTCGCGGGCAAGTCACGACGCCGAACGGCTGCTCCCACCGCTCCGGCACAGGCCTGAGAGCACTGCTGTACCTGTGGGGCTGACTTGCCAGGTCGCACTCCCAGACACCGAGCGTAAGTGTGCGCCGCAAACAGAAGGCGCAATACTGGCAACCGAACGTTGCAGAAGGCCCTGCCTACTTAGGCCAAATCCGGCATTTTGCACGGTCCTAGGAAAGGTGTGTGTCTTAACCTGTTGATTTATCTAGGTGTCATGTTTTGACACAGTTGGCACACCTGCTGCACCAGTCGTTAGGCGAATGGACTTGTTGCCCACTGAAAAGGCGCCTACCGATGATCACCACTGCCGAATATTCATCTGCCGTCTCCGATATTCCCAATCGCCCAGGGGTCTCCTGGGCGGCCATCTTTGCAGGTGCCGCCGCTGCGGCTGCCTTGTCACTGCTCCTTCTGATTCTCGGGGCGGGGCTGGGCTTTGCAGCCACTTCGCCTTGGGCCCACGAAGGTGCCAGTGCCAAGGCGCTTGGCATCTCTACCATCGTGTGGCTGCTGATCACGCAGATCCTGGCCTCCGGCATGGGCGGCTATGTAGCCGGTCGTCTGCGAGTCAAATGGGCCAACCTGCATGGAGATGAAGTGTACTTCCGCGATACCGCCCACGGTTTCCTGGCCTGGGCGGTCGCTACCCTGGTTACCGCCATGCTGGTGGCAGGCACCTTGGGCAATGTGGTCGGAGCCGGCGCCCAGGCTGGCGCCAGCGTGGTATCGGGTGTTGCCAGCGGTGCCGGCATGGCGGCCGGTGGTGCCGCAGCCGATTCGAAGGGCGGCGATCCGATGGGGTACTTCGTTGATACCCTGTTCCGCGCCGACGGCCCGGCCGCAGTCAGCGAAGACGCTGCCAATGGCGTTGCAGGCCGAATCCTGACCAAGACCCTGGCTGGCGACGGTACCCTGACCGCCGAAGACCGTACCTACCTGGCGCAACTGGTTGCCCAGCGCACCCGCCTGACCCAGGCCGAGGCCGAAGCCCGTGTCGACCAAGTCTATGCCCAGGCCCGCCAGGCGGCCGAAGACGCCAAGGTTGCCGCGCAGAAAGCCGCCGATGCCGCCGCATCCGCTGCTGCCTGGACCGCGATCTGGACCTTCATCGCGATGCTGTGCGGTGCCTTCTTCGCCAGTCTTGCCGCCCTGTTCGGTGGTCGTCAGCGTGACCAGGCCCGCTGGTTGGACGAACCCGCATACGGTGTTCGCCACACCGCCAATCCTGGCAATGCACCGATCCGCTAACGCATTCCACAACGGTTGAAAAACAAGGAGAGACTCGATGCGCTCGCTATTACTCTGGTTCCTGGGTATTCCGATTCCACTGATCATCCTGATCGCGATCTTCATGTAGCGATAACCAAAAACGCCGTCATCCAGGGATGACGGCGTTTTTTTGTGCCTGCTGGTTCAAGCAAGGGCCGGAGCGCCAGCGGCTCCAACCGGGCTCGCAATGCCTACAAGAACTGCTCCGCATAATGACAAGCCACCTGCCGCGTATCCACCTGCCGAAACGCGGGTACCTCGGTCGTGCAGCGCTCGGTGGCATAGGGGCAGCGCTTGTGGAACACACACCCGTCCGGAGGATTGAGTGGGTTGGGCAGCTCGCCGGCAATCCGGATCTTCGGCTTCAGCGGATCCGGATGAATCGCCGGCGTCGCCGACAGCAATGCCTGGGTGTAGGGGTGCAGTGGCCTGGCATAGATATCCTCCTTGGGCCCCATCTCCGCCGGGCGGCCCAGGTACATCACCAGCACGCTATCGGCCACATGGCGCACCACTGCAAGGTTGTGGGAGATGAACACGTAGGCGGTGCCGAACTCTTCCTGCAGGTCCATGAACAGGTTCAGCACCTGCGCCTGGATCGAGACGTCGAGCGCCGAGGTGGGCTCGTCGGCCACCAGTACCTTGGGCTGCAGCATCATCGCCCGGGCGAGGGCGATGCGCTGGCGCTGGCCGCCGGAGAACATGTGCGGGTAGCGCTGGTAATGCTCGGGCCGCAGGCCGACCTGCTGCATCATGGCCTGCACTTTTTCACGGCGCTCGGCCTTGCTCAGGCGGGTATTGATCAGCAGCGGCTCGGCCAACTGGTCGCCGATCTTCTGGCGAGGGTTGAGCGAGGCATAAGGGCTCTGGAACACCATCTGCACGTCGCGGCGCAGTTGCTTGCGCTGGTCCTTGCTGGCGCCTGCGACCTCGGTGCCGGCGATCTGCAGCGAGCCGGAGGAGGGCTCCTCGATCAGGGTCAGGGCGCGGGCCAGGGTCGACTTGCCACAACCGGACTCACCGACCACGGCGAGTGTCCTGCCAGCCTCGAGCTCGAACGATACGCCGTTCAGCGCACGCACCAGGGCATGCCCCTTGAACAGGCCACGGGACACTTCGTAGTGGCGGGTGAGTTCGCGGGCGGTCAGTACGACGCTCATCACGCCACCTCCTGGTTCAATGGATAGAAGCAACGGGCCAGGCTCTGCACCTTGGGGTCCAGGGCCGGGCGCTCGCGACGGCAGTTTTCCTGCACGTACGGGCAGCGTGGCGACAGCAGGCAGCCATGCGGACGGTCGTAGCGCCCCGGGACGATGCCAGGCAGGGTAGCCAGCCGTTCGGCGCCGACACTGTGCTCGGGGATCGCTGCCAGCAGCGCTTCGCTGTAGGGGTGCGCGGGTATCTCGAACAGTTCCGGCACCTGGCCGACCTCGACGGCCTGCCCGGCATACATCACGCACACGCGCCTGGCGGTCTCGGCGACCACGGCGAGGTCGTGGGTGATCAGGATCAGCGCCATGTTGCGCTCTTTCT
>JAQZAY010000019.1 GCA_029239415.1 Pseudomonas sp.
CATCTGCCCGCGTGTGGGGCCGCACGCCTCTCGATGGTCTGAAAAAGATGCTGGATAATAAAGCATGACCCGCTTGACGGCTAGGGCCGTCGGAGACCCTTGTAATGCCTGAACATGATGCACGCCTGCAACAACTGTCTGCCTGGCTCGATGAACAGCTGCAATCACTCTACCGGAAACAAGGCTGGGGCGCGGTTCCCCAAGGCGAGCTGAGCGCTGCCAGCAGCGATGCCAGTTTCCGTCGTTATTTCCGCTGGCAGGCCGCCGGTCGCAGCTTCGTGGTCATGGACGCGCCGCCGCCACAGGAAAACTGCCGCCCCTTCGTCGACATCGATCACCTGCTCGCCAGCGCCGGTGTACACGTGCCGGTCATCCATGCCCAGGACCTGGAGCGCGGCTTCCTGCTGCTGGGCGACCTGGGCCGCCAGACGTACCTCGAGGTCATCGACGCGGACAACGCCGATGCCCTGTTCGCCGATGCGATCAACGCCTTGCTGGCCTTCCAGCGCCTGCCGATGGACGCGCCGCTGCCCAGCTACGACGTCGCGCTGCTGCGCCGCGAGCTCGAGCTGTTTCCCGAGTGGTACGTCGGCCGGGAGCTGGGCCTTGCCTTGAGCGACGCCCAGCTGGCGGCCTGGCAGCGCATCAGCGCGCTGCTGATCGACAGCGCCCTGGCCCAGCCCAAGGTGCTGGTGCACCGCGACTACATGCCGCGCAACCTGATGCACAGCACCCCCAACCCCGGCGTGCTGGATTTCCAGGATGCAGTGTACGGGCCGGTCACCTACGACATCACCTGCCTGTTCAAGGATGCCTTCCTGAGCTGGCCGCAGGCACGCGTCGAAGGCTGGCTGCGCGACTACTGGCAGCAGGCCCGGGCGGCCGGGGTGCCGGTGCAGGCCGAGTTCGAGGAATTCAAGCGTGCCAGCGACCTGATGGGCGTGCAACGCCACCTCAAGGTCATCGGGATCTTCGCGCGCATCTGTCATCGCGATGGCAAGCCACGCTACCTGGCCGACGTGCCACGGTTCTTTGCCTATATAGATGAAGTGATCGGCCGCCGCGCCGAGCTGGCGGAGCTGCGCCAGCTGATCGCCGAGCTGCAGGCCACCGCCGGGGCGCGCCCATGAAGGCGATGATCCTGGCCGCTGGCAAGGGCGAGCGCATGCGTCCCTTGACCTTGCACACGCCCAAGCCGCTGGTGCCGGTGGCAGGGGTGCCGCTGATCGAGTACCACCTGCGCGCCCTGGCGCAGGCGGGGTTCACCGAGGTGGTGATCAACCACGCCTGGCTCGGCCAGCAGATCGAGGACCACCTGGGCGACGGCAGCCGGTTCGCCCTGAATATCCGCTACTCGGCCGAGGCCGAGCCGCTGGAGACCGGTGGCGGGATCTTCAAGGCCTTGGCGCTGCTGGGCGAGGATCCGTTTTTGCTGGTCAATAGCGATATCTGGACCGACTATGATTTCACCCGGCTGCGGGCACCGCTGGCGGGCCTGGCGCACCTGGTGCTGGTGGACAACCCGGGCCACCATGGCTCAGGCGATTTCTGCCTGGACGGGGGGCTGGTACGCGACGCCGATGGCCGCGACCAGACCTTTACCTACAGCGGCATCTCGGTGCTCGACCCGGCGCTGTTCGCCGGTTGCCAGGCGGGTGCGTTCAAGCTGGCGCCGCTGCTGCGCCAGGCCATGGCCAGCGGCCAGGTGAGCGCAGAGCACCACTCGGGCCATTGGGTCGATGTCGGCACCCTGGAGCGGCTTGCCGAAGTCGAGCGCCTGCTCGTCGAGCGCGGCTGACATGTGGTGGCCGGGCACACTGATCGGTGTCGGGGCAGGCTTTGCCGTGGCCAGCATCCCCGGGGCATTGCTCGGTGCGCTGCTGGGCCAGGCGATGGACCGCCGACTGCGCCTGCAAGGCTGGGAGGACATGCGTGAGCTGCTCGGTGGCCGGCCTGTCCTGGGTGACGACGAGGTACTGTTCGTCATGCTCGGGCAGCTTGCCAAGAGTGATGGGCGAGTGCTCGACGGCCATATCCAGCAGGCGCGCCAGGAGATGAAGCAGCTGGGCATGAACGCGCCGGCGCGGCTGCGGGCGATCGCTGCGTTCAATCGAGGCAAGTCGGGCAAGGCGCGCCTGGGATACTACCTTCGCCGCCTCAGGCAGCAGCCCCATGCGGCCGAGGGTACCTTGCGCGCCTGCTGGCGGATGGTCTGGGCGGACGGTAACGCCGGGCAGCACGAGCGCGAACTGCTGCTGGGCTGGGGGCAGGAACTGGGGCTGAGCCGGCCACAGGTCCAGGCCCTGGCCATTGACTACGAGCCCCGCAAGGCACCACAGGCGAGCGCCGCGCTGACCTATGCGGCCGCCCTGCGCCTGCTCGGCGTCGAGGTCGATACCGAGGCCGGACGGGTCAAGCAGGCGTACCGGCGGCTGGTCAGCCGGCACCACCCCGACAAGCTGGCGGGCAGCGGTGCCAGCGAGGCGCGGGTACGCGAGGCCACCGAGCGCACGCGCGAACTGCACCTGGCCTACGCACTGGTGCGCAAGCGCCGCGGGTTCTGAGCGCATCGCCTCGCTCTCGCGCAAAGATGCGACGGCGGGTCAATGCCCGCCTGGGCTCAGCCATCCTCGTACCCGGCGGAACAGCTGCTCCTGGTCGGCCGCGGGGTTGCCCGGCATGGCAATCAGCAGCATCTGCCGGTACTGGCTGTCTTTCTGCCGCTTGCTGGCCTGCAGGCGCAGTTCGGCGGCGTGGCGGTCGCGGATGCGGGTGGCGTAGTAGATGTCGGCGATGGGCAGCTTGAGGGTCGGGGCCAGGCTTTCGAGATCATGCTCGACCCGCGCCGGAGTCTGCGCCGACACCATCACCAGCTTCTGCACCTGGGGCGGCTGGCGTTCGCTGACATAGCGCGCCGCCCAATAGGCGCCGCTGCCATGGCCCAGCAAGACGATGCTGCGCGCGTTGTGCTGCTGGGCGTACTCCACGGCCGCATCCAGGCGGGCAAAGATGCGCTCGGCGTCGGCCGGGTCCTGGTTGTCGCTGGCCTCAACGGCATCGGTGGCCTGCGCGGTGTCGGGCTCGGCGGCAGTCGCCTGGGCGACGTTGGCGTTGGCGTCGGCAGGGGTGTCCTTGGCAGGCGCGCTCTGGCCTTCGCCCTTGGCGGGCGTGGCCGGGGGACTGGCCTCGACCCTTGCCTGCGGGCTGTCGGCCAGCAGGTCGGGCAGGCTGACGCTCAGGCTGTGCCAGCCAACGTCCGGGAACTTGCGCCGCAATGGCCCGACTGCCTTGGGCCAGTCGGCGGTTTCGCCAGCGCCAGGCACGATGATCACCGCACCCTTGGGGTCGCTGTCGTTGGCCGGCTTCCACAAGGCCAGGAATTCTTCGCTGCCAGCCTGCAAGGTCTGCTGTTCGACCTTGGGCACCTGGCGCTCAAGTGCCTGAGCGTCCTCCTGGCTACGCTCGGCCAGGGGCAGGCGAGGCGAGGGGGCTGGCGTCGTCGCGGGCGGCGCTTCGGCCTCGGGCTCGGCGGCCATGGCGGTGACAGGTAATATCGAAGCCAGGCAGAACGCTGCCAGCGTCGTGCGATAGAGTAGGAACATGGATCGACCCAAGCCAGAATAATACTGGCAGCCTAATGGTATTTGTCCGCGACGGCCACGCATGGCCACCCTTGCCAGACGAGAGTGCAGATGAAGCGAGTGTGTCGCCTGTGGATTATCGGCTGGTTGTGCCTGCCCTTGATGGTCTGGGCCGCCCCGCCGGCGTCGGTGGCCCTGGCGCCCGACCAGCAGCAGTGGCTCGATGCGCACCGCAGCCTGCGGGTCGGGCTGGTGCTGCAGGCGCCCTATGCTCAGTTCGACCATCGCCTGCAGCAACTGTATGGGGTCAATGTCGAGCTGATGAACTGGCTGGCCCAAGGCCTGGGCCTGGACCTTACCTGGCGCAACTTCGCCGACCAGGCGGCCCTCGAGCATGCCTTGCAGGCAGGCGAGGTGGACTTGGCGCCGGGCCTGACCCAGACCCCCGACGGCCTGCGCCTGTGGCTGTTCAGCGACCCCTACATGCGCGTGCCGCAATTGCTGGTCGGTCCGCGCAATGGCGCTATGGCGATAGACCTCGAGACGCTCGCCGACCACCCGCGCGTGGCCGTGCGTATGCCCAGCGCCCTGGCCGACTACCTCAAGGCCAACTTCCCAGGCCTGGTCCTGCAAGGGGTGACCGAAGATCGCCAGGCCCTGCAGCAGGTGCTCAGCGAACAGGCAAGTCTTGCCGTGGTGGACGAGGCGCAGCTCAGCCACCTTTCCCGGGAAGACGAGTTCAGCGACCTGGCGGTGGTGGGCGACATCGGCCTGCCTCAATTGCTGCGCATCGGCTCGCGGCGCGACTGGCCACTGCTCGCTGGCATCCTCGAGCGCGGCCTGCAGGCCATCCCGGCCAAGGACCTGGAGCAGTTGCACCAGCGCTGGCTGCAACCCAAGTACCCTCGGCTGAGCGACTCCACCGGCTTCTGGAGGAACCTGGCCATCCTGCTGGCGCTGGCGCTGCTGGGTGCCCTCGCCACGCTCGCCTGGCAGCGCCGCCAGCAGCGCTGGCTTGAACGCGGCCTGCTGGCGGCGCGCGAGGCGCTCAACGAGCGCCAGCTGCGTGAAGAGTCCCTGCGCCTGAGCCAGTTCTCCATCGACCAGAGCACCGTCGGCATTCTCTGGGTCAACTGGGACAGCCATGTGCGCTACGCCAACCACGCCGCGGAACGCATGCTCGGCTATCCTCAGGGGAGCCTGCTTGACCGGCCGCTGATCGATTTCGAACCCGACCTGCACATGGACCGCTGGCTCGAGCTGTGGAACCGCGCAAGAGCTGCCAGCGGCGAAGCGGAACACTTCGAGACCCACTGCCTGCGCGCCGACGGCAGCCTGCTGCCGGTGGACCTGTCCCTGAGCTTCCTGCGATTTCGCGATGCCGAGTACCTGGTCGTGTTTCTCACCGATGTCACCGAGAGGCGCCGGGCGCTGGCGGCGCAGCGCGAACTGTCGGCGCACCTGGAGAGCGTGCGCGAGGAGGAAAAGGCGCGCATCGCTCGCGAAGTGCACGACGAACTGGGGCAGATGCTTACCGTGCTCAAGCTCGAAGTGTCGATGTGCGAACTGGCCTGCGCCGAACTCGACCCCGGCCTGGACGAGCGCCTGGCCAGCATGAAGCGTTTGATCGCCCAGTTGTTCCAGCAGGTGCGCGATGTGGCGAGTGCCTTGCGACCGCCCATCCTCGACGCGGGCATCGCCTCGGCGATCGAGTGGCAGGCGCGGCGCTTCGAGGCGCGAACTCAGATTCCCTGCCTGGTGCGGGTACCGGATAGCCTGCCTGCGCTGAGCGATGCCAAGGCCACAGGGCTGTTCCGCATCCTCCAGGAAGCACTGACCAACGTCATGCGCCATGCCCAGGCGCATACCGTGCAGATCGAGCTGGTGCAGCTGGGGCAGTGCCTGCAGCTGACGGTGATCGATGACGGCCTGGGCTTCGACATGCAACAGACGCGGCCGACGACGTTCGGCCTGGTGGGCCTGCGCGAGCGGGTCCTGATGCTGGGTGGCAGCCTGGCCCTGGACAGCGAGCCAGGGGAAGGCACCAGCCTCGGCGTGGTGATCCCGCTGGATTGATCAGGAGTAAATACGTGATTCGAGTGCTGGTGGCCGAAGACCATACGATTGTCCGCGAAGGCATCAAGCAATTGATCGGCCTGGCCAAGGACATGCAGGTAGTGGGAGAGGCGGGCAATGGCGAACAGTTGCTGGAGAACCTGCGCCACATTCGCTGCGAGGTGGTCCTGCTGGACATCTCCATGCCGGGGGTGAGCGGCCTGGAGGCGATTCCCCGGATTCGCGCGCTGACCCATGCGCCAGCGATCCTGGTGCTGTCGATGCACGACGAGGCGCAGATGGCCGCGCGCGCCCTGAAGATCGGCGCCGCTGGCTACGCCACCAAGGACAGTGACCCGGCGCTGTTGCTGACAGCCATCCGCCGGGTGGCCGGTGGCGGTCGCTACATCGACCCGGCACTGGCCGACCGCATGGTCTTCGAGGTGGGCCTGACCGAGACCCGGCCGCTGCATTCGCTGCTGTCGCAGCGCGAGTTCTCGGTGTTCGAGCGCCTCGCCCAGGGCGCCAACGTCAACGACATCGCCCAGCAGCTGTCGCTGAGCAGCAAGACCATCAGCACCCACAAGGCGCGCTTGATGCAGAAGCTCAAGGTCAACTCGCTGGCGGAGCTGGTGAGGTATGCGATGGAGCACAAGCTAGTGTGAGTGTCCTGTAAGCGACACACCGCACGGTCGTTGCCTGCGCAGGGCCGTCGGCGCTTGCTGCACATGCCTGGAAACGTCATGCCTGTAGGGCAATCCCTACAGCATTCTCTCAGCCCCCCCGATTTCCGGCCCCCGGCCCTCTGACTACGCTTGCCCCACGGCTGTCATCCAACAAGAAGGTACGGGTATGAGCGAGGCGAATTCGAACGCTGTCACCGGCGAGACGCTGGTCAGCTTCCGGGGCGTGCAGAAGAGCTACGACGGCGAATCGCTGATCGTCAAGGACCTCAACCTGGATATCCGCAAGGGCGAATTCCTCACCTTGCTCGGCCCGTCCGGCTCGGGCAAGACCACCAGCCTGATGATGCTGGCCGGCTTCGAGACGCCGACCGCCGGCGAGATCCAGCTGGCCGGGCGCTCGATCAACAACGTGCCGCCGCACAAGCGCGACATCGGCATGGTGTTCCAGAACTACGCGCTGTTCCCGCACATGACGGTCGCCGAGAACCTGGCCTTCCCCTTGAGCGTGCGCAACCTGAGCAAGACCGACATCAGCGAGCGGGTCAAGCGGATCCTGGGCATGGTGCAGCTCGACACCTTCGCCAAGCGCTACCCGGGCCAGCTGTCCGGCGGCCAGCAGCAGCGCGTGGCCCTGGCCCGGGCGCTGGTGTTCGAGCCGCAGCTGGTGCTGATGGACGAACCGCTCGGGGCGCTGGACAAGCAGCTGCGCGAACACATGCAGATGGAAATCAAGCATATCCACCAGCGCCTGGGCGTGACCGTGGTCTACGTGACCCACGACCAAGGCGAGGCACTGACCATGTCCGACCGCGTGGCGGTGTTCCACCAGGGCGAGATCCAGCAGATTGCCGATCCGCGCACCTTGTACGAAGAGCCCAAAAACACCTTTGTCGCCAACTTCATCGGCGAGAACAACCGCCTCAACGGCATCTTGCTCGGGCGCACGGGCGAGCGCTGCCAGGTACAGCTGCCCCGCGGCGAGCGGGTCGAGGCGCTGGCAGTCAACGTGGGCGAGGCGGGCGAGCCGGTCACCCTGTCGATCCGCCCGGAGCGCGTGCGCCTCAACGGCCACAGCGAAAGCTGCATCAACCGCTTCTCGGGCCGGGTGGCCGAATTCATCTACCTGGGTGACCACGTGCGGGTGCGCCTGGAGGTCTGCGGCAAGACCGATTTCTTCGTCAAACAGCCTATCGCCGAGCTCGACCCAGCACTGGCGGTAGGCGATGTGGTACCGCTTGGCTGGGAGGTGGAGCACGCCCGCGCGCTCGATCCGCTTGGCGAGGCCCACTGATCGACAGCTTCACCAACCCTTACTGTGGAGAGAACAATAATGCGCAAGCAGTTGAAACTGACCGCCCTGGCTCTGGGCCTGGTCGCCGCGGGCCAAGCCCTGGCCGCCGACCTCACGGTGATTTCCTTCGGCGGCGCCAACAAGGCCGCCCAGGTCAAGGCGTTCTACGAGCCGTGGGAGAAGGCCGGCAAGGGCAAGATCGTCGCGGGCGAATACAACGGTGAAATGGCCAAGGTCAAGGCCATGGTCGATACCAGGAGCGTGTCGTGGAACCTGGTCGAGGTGGAATCGCCGGAGCTGGCCCGTGGCTGTGACGAAGGCATGTTCGAGGAGCTCGACCCGGCGCTGTTCGGCAATGAGGCCGACTACGTGCCAGGCGCCATCCAGCCGTGCGGGGTAGGCTTCTTCGTCTGGTCCACGGTACTGGCCTACAACGCCGACAAGCTCAAGTCCGCTCCCGCCAGCTGGGCCGATTTCTGGGACACCAAACAGTTCCCGGGCAAGCGTGGCCTGCGCAAGGGCGCCAAGTACACCCTGGAATTCGCCCTGATGGCCGACGGCGTGGCACCCAAGGAAGTCTACAAGGTGCTGGGCACCAAGGAAGGCCAGGACCGTGCCTTCAAGAAGCTCGACGAACTCAAGCCGAGCATCCAGTGGTGGGAGGCTGGCGCACAGCCGCCGCAGTACCTGGCCTCGGGCGACGTGGTCATGAGCTCGGCCTACAACGGTCGCATCGCCGCGGTGCAGAAGGAGAGCAACCTCAAGGTGGTGTGGAACGGCGGCATCTACGACTTCGATGCCTGGGCCATTCCCAAGGGCGCCAAGAATGCCGAGCAGGCCAAGCAGTTCATCGCCTATAGCGTGCAGCCCGAACAACAGAAGATCTACTCGCAGAACATCGCCTACGGCCCGGCCAACACCAAGGCCGTCAGCCTGCTGTCGGACGATGTGAAAAAGGACATGCCGACCACGCCTGAAAACATCGCCAACCAGGTGCAGATCGACGTGGCCTTCTGGGCCGACAACAGCGAGCAGCTGGAGCAACGCTTCAACGCCTGGGCAGCCCGCAAGTAAGCCGCACCTGTGGGGCGTGCGCACTGGAGCGGCGCCCCCTGTCTCCCCGATTCCCGGAGTTCGCTATGGCCATCGCAGTGCCCCTCAACGAAGGCGCCGGTCCAACCCTCAAGCAGCGCCTGGCGCGTGCCGAGCGGGTCAACCGCTGGAAGGCGCAGGCATTGATCGCGCCGCTGGCGCTGTTCCTGTTGCTGGTGTTCCTGGTCCCGATCGCCGCGCTGCTGTACAAGAGCGTCGGCAACCCCGAGGTGGTGGCCGGGCTGCCGCGCACCGTCGAGGCGGTGACCCAGTGGGACGGCAAGGGCCTGCCTGGCGAGGAGGTCTACAAGGCTCTCGGCCAGGACCTGGCCGAGTCACGCAAGAACCAGACCCTGGGCGACTTGTCCAAGCGGCTGAACATGGAACTGGCGGGCTACCGCAGCCTGCTTTCCAAGACGGCTCGCGCCTTGCCGTTCAAGAGCGAGCCTGCCTCGTACAAGGAAGCGTTGCAGACCCTCGACGAGCGCTGGGGCGATCCGGCCTACTGGCAGGCCATCCGCCGCAACACCAGCACCGTCACGCCCTATTACCTGCTGGCCTCGGTCGACCATCGCATCGATGACCTGGGCGAGCTGGCCAAGGCCACGCCCGACCAGGCCATCTACCTCGATATCTTTGCCCGCACCCTGTGGATGGGCGTGGTGATCACGGTGATCTGCCTGGTGCTGGCCTATCCGTTGGCATACCTGCTGGCCAACCTGCCGACGCGCCAGAGCAACCTGCTGATGATCCTGGTACTGCTGCCGTTCTGGACCTCGATCCTGGTGCGGGTGGCGGCGTGGATCGTGTTACTGCAGTCGGGAGGGTTGATCAACAGCGCACTGATGGCCCTGGGCATCATCGATGCGCCGCTGGAACTGGTGTTCAACCGCACCGGGGTGTACATCTCGATGGTCCACATCCTGCTGCCATTCATGATCCTGCCGCTGTACAGCGTGATGAAGGGTATCTCTCCCAGCTATATGCGCGCGGCCATTTCCCTGGGGTGTCATCCGTTCGCCAGCTTCTGGCGGGTGTATTTCCCACAAACCTATGCCGGTGTCGGCGCAGGCTGCCTGCTGGTGTTCATCCTGGCCATCGGCTACTACATCACCCCGGCGCTGCTCGGCAGTCCGAACGACCAGATGGTCAGCTACTTCGTCGCCTTCTATACCAACACCAGCATCAACTGGGGCATGGCCACCGCGCTGGGCGGGCTACTGTTGCTGGCGACCGTGCTGCTGTACCTGATCTATAGCTGGCTGGTCGGCGCCAGCCGCCTGCGCCTGAGCTGAGGAGCCTGTCATGACCAATCCGTACATGTCGCCCGTCGAGCGGGTGTGGTTCTACAGCCTGCGCATTCTCTGTGGCCTGGTGCTGCTGTTCCTGGTGCTGCCGGTGCTGGTGATCATCCCGTTGTCGTTCAACAGCGGCAGCTTCCTGGTGTACCCGCTGCAGGGCTTTTCGCTGCAGTGGTACCAGGACTTCTTCGCCTCGGCCGAGTGGATGCGCGCCCTGACCAACAGCATCATCGTCGCCCCGGCCGCCACCGCGCTGGCGATGGTGTTCGGCACGCTGGCCGCCATCGGCCTGACCCGCGGCGATTTCCCGGGCAAGTCGCTGGTCATGGCGCTGGTCATCTCGCCGATGGTGGTGCCGGTGGTGATCATCGGCGTTGCCAGCTACCTGTTCTTCGCGCCGCTGGGCATGGGCAACAGCTTCGCCTCGTTGATCCTGGTGCATGCGGTGCTGGGCGTGCCGTTCGTGATCATCACCGTGTCGGCGACCCTGCAGGGCTTCAACCAGAACCTGGTGCGGGCCGCGGCGAGCCTCGGTGCTTCGCCGCTGACCAGCTTCCGCCGGGTGACCTTGCCATTGATCGCGCCCGGGGTGATCTCGGGGGCGTTGTTCGCCTTTGCCACCTCGTTCGACGAGGTGGTGGTGACGCTGTTTCTCGCCGGGCCCGAGCAGGCGACCCTGCCGAGGCAGATGTTCAGCGGGATTCGCGAGAACCTCAGCCCGACGATTGCCGCCGCGGCGACGCTGTTGATCGCGTTTTCGGTGGTGTTGCTGTTGACGCTGGAGTGGCTGCGCGGGCGGAGCGAGAAGCTTAGAACGCAACAGCCTGCCTGATCGGCGTTGCCCTCTTCGCTGGCTTGTCGGAGCGCCGAACCGCAGCGAAGAGGCCAGCAGCGGCAACATGGAAACCCTGGTTGACTCCAGTCAGCGCCAATCCCCCTGCCTGGGTTACAATGCGCGCCACCGTGATTTCTGCCTACAGGTGCGTCATGCAGCCCTACGCTATTGCCCCCTCCATTCTCTCCGCCGACTTTGCCCGCCTGGGCGAGGACGTCGACAAGGTGCTCGCCGCAGGCGCCGACATCGTCCACTTCGATGTGATGGACAACCACTATGTCCCCAACCTGACCATCGGCCCGATGGTCTGCACCGCCCTGCGCAAGTACGGCCTGACCGCGCCGATCGACGTGCACCTGATGGTCAGCCCGGTCGACCGCATCATCGGCGACTTCATCGAAGCCGGCGCGACCTACATCACGTTCCACCCGGAAGCTTCCCAGCACATCGATCGCTCGCTGCAACTGATCCGCGACGGCGGCTGCAAGGCGGGCCTGGTGTTCAACCCGGCCACCAGCCTGGATGCACTCAAGTACGTGATGGACAAGGTCGACATGGTCCTGCTGATGAGCGTCAACCCAGGCTTCGGCGGCCAGAAGTTCATCCCGGGCACCCTCGACAAGCTGCGCGAGGCCCGTGCGCTGATCGATGCCAGTGGTCGTGACATCCGCCTGGAGATCGATGGCGGCGTCAACGTCAACAATATCCGCGAAATCGCCGCCGCTGGCGCCGATACCTTCGTGGCCGGCTCGGCGATCTTCAATGCGCCCGACTACCGCCAAGTGATCGAGCGGATGCGCGCCGAACTGGCCCAGGCTCGCCCATGAGCGGCTTCGAGCAGCTGTTTCCCGGAACGCTGCCCAGGCTGGTGATGTTCGATCTGGACGGTACCCTGATCGACTCGGTGCCTGACCTGGCCGCCGCCGTGGACCGCATGCTGCTCGAGATGGGGCGCCCGCCGGCAGGCCTCGAGGCGGTACGCCACTGGGTCGGCAATGGCGCCCAGGTGCTGGTGCGTCGCGCCCTGGCCGGTGGCCAGGAACACCAGTCGGTGGACGACGAAGAGGCCGAGCGCGGCCTCGAACTGTTCATGCAGGCCTATGCCGACAGCCATGAGCTGACCGTGGTCTATCCCGGCGTGCGCGACACCCTCAAGTGGTTGAGCAAGCAAGGCGTGGAGATGGCGCTCATCACCAACAAGCCCGAGCGCTTCGTGGCCCCCTTGCTGGACCAGATGAAGATCGGCCGGCATTTCCGCTGGATCATCGGCGGCGACACCCTGCCACAGAAGAAGCCTGATCCGGCGGCCTTGCTGTTCGTCATGCAGATGGCCAACGTATCGCCCGAACAGTCGCTGTTCGTCGGTGACTCGCGCAGCGATGTGCAGGCCGCCAAGGCCGCAGGCGTCCAGTGCGTGGGGCTGACCTACGGCTACAACCATGGCCGCCCGATCACCGACGAATCGCCCAGCCTGGTCATCGATGACCTGCGTGCGCTGCTGCCTGGTTGCACAGGCCCGGCCACTGGGATAACGTTGGCGGATCTTCAAGCCTCAGCAGACAGAGAGTCGACCGTGGCAGTGACCGGCAAGTTGTGGATGAAAGTCATCAAGGCCCTGGCCCGTTGGCGCTGGCGAGCCTGACATTTTGCCTGCCGGCGGCCGCCGGCCCATCCGCTTGCCCGATCTACCGCTGCTTGCCCCGAGGCTACCCATGACCCGCGAAGAATTCCTGCGCCTGGCCGCTGCCGGCTACAACCGCATTCCCCTGGCCTGCGAGACCCTGGCCGACTTCGATACCCCGCTGTCGATCTACCTCAAGCTGGCCGACCAGGCCAACTCGTACCTGCTCGAGTCCGTTCAGGGCGGCGAGAAGTGGGGCCGCTACTCGATGATCGGCCTGCCATCGCGCACTGTGCTGCGGGTGCACGACCACCGGGTCAGCATCACCCACGACGGCCAGGAAATCGAAAGCCTCGAGGTGGAAGACCCGCTGGCCTTCGTCGAAACCTTCAAGGACCGCTACAAGGTCGCCGACATCCCCGGCCTGCCCCGTTTCAACGGCGGCCTGGTCGGCTACTTCGGGTACGACTGCGTGCGCTACGTCGAAAGGCGCCTGGGCAAGTGCCCGAATCCAGATCCGCTGGGTGTGCCGGATATCCTGCTGATGGTCTCGGATGCGGTGGTGGTGTTCGACAACCTGGCGGGCAAGATGCACGCGATAGTCCTTGTCGACCCGGCCAACGAGCAGGCCTTCGAGCAGGGCCAGGCCCGCCTGCAGCAACTGCTGGCCAAGCTGCGCGAGCCGATCACCCCGCGCCGCGGACTCGACCTGAGCGGCCCGCTTGCCGCCGAGCCGGCCTTCCGCTCCAGCTTCACCCAACAGGACTACGAACGCGCGGTGGATACCGTCAAGGAATACATCCTGGCGGGCGACTGCATGCAAGTGGTGCCGTCGCAGCGCATGTCCATCGACTTCAAGGCCGCGCCGATCGACCTGTACCGCGCGCTGCGCTGCTTCAACCCGACGCCCTACATGTACTTCTTCAACTTCGGCGACTTCCATGTGGTCGGCAGCTCTCCCGAGGTGCTGGTACGGGTCGAGGACAACCTGGTGACGGTACGACCGATCGCCGGCACTCGCCCGCGCGGCGCGACCGAGGAAGCGGACCGGGCACTGGAGGACGACCTGCTGTCGGACGAGAAGGAAATCGCCGAGCACCTGATGCTGATCGACCTGGGCCGCAACGACACCGGCCGCGTGTCCGAGACCGGCTCGGTGCGCCTGACCGAGAAGATGGTCATCGAACGCTACTCCAACGTGATGCACATTGTCTCCAACGTCACCGGCCAGTTGCGCCGGGGACTGACGGCGATGGACGCCTTGCGGGCGATCCTGCCGGCCGGCACGCTGTCGGGCGCGCCGAAAATCCGCGCCATGGAGATCATCGACGAGCTGGAACCGGTCAAGCGCGGCGTGTATGGCGGCGCGGTGGGCTACCTGGCCTGGAACGGCAACATGGACACCGCCATTGCCATCCGCACCGCGGTGATCAAGGACGGCGAGCTGCACGTGCAGGCCGGTGGCGGCATCGTCGCCGACTCGGTGCCGGCGCTCGAGTGGGAAGAAACCATCAACAAGCGCCGCGCCATGTTCCGCGCGGTCGCCTTGGCCGAGCAGCCGCCGCGCTAGCAGCTGTCTTCAGAAGTCCAGGCTGAGGGCCAGGCTCGCGCCCTGCTGGGTCAGGTCGTCGCCCTTGCGCCAGGTGTAGTTGCCGCGCAGGGTCAGGCCAGGCGCGAGCGCCTGGCTCAGGCCCAGGCTGGCGCGGGTCAGGTTGCCGTCGGGGGTATAGCCGGCCAGGGTGAAGTCCTGGCCCGGTACCGTGGCCAGGTGCATCGTCAGGTCCTGGCGGTCGTCCTCGAACTCATGCTCGCGCGCCACCTCGGCGTACAGCTTGGTGCCCAGGCCGAACCTCACGCTGCCCAGCAGCCCGGCGCCAGCCCGGCGCGACGTCCGCTCCTGCTCATCGAAGGCCAGGGCGGTCGAGCGTTCGCTCTGTTCCGCATAGCCATCGACCTTTACCCGCGCATAGTCGGCACTGATGAAGGGTGAAAGCTGCCAGGCGCTGCCGCTGGCGGCGAGGTTGAAGCCCAGGCGCCCGGACGCGGCCCAGGCCTCGCCGTCGGTATCACCTTTCTCGGTACGGTCGTTGACGCCCATGGCAAAGGTGCGCTTGAGATCGTCATAGTCCAGGTGGCCGCCGGTCAGTGCCACGTCGGCCCACAAGCGGCTGTACTGGAACTGGGCGAAGGCGGTCGCGAGGTAGCTGTCGAGCGTGTAGTCCGAGTCCGCAGGTCCCGCTTCGAGTTTCTGCCGGTAGGCGCCTGCCACCAGGCCGATCCGCCAGGCCTCGCTCAGGCGGTAGCTGGTGCCGAGCGTGAGGTTGTAGCCACGGCCATCGCCGCTGGCGCCGCTGTCCTGGGTGTCGAAATCCAGGTCCTGGGCACCGGCGGCGATGATCGCCTGCCACTCACCGGCTTGCTGCCAAGGCGTTTGCCACTGGTTGCGCAGCTCATCCTGTTGCGCGCGCAGGCTGGCGTGGGCCATTTCCGGCAGCAGGGTGAGCTCCCAGGGGGCAGAAAGGATCGAGTAGCCATAGTCGGCGATCAGCTGCTGGCCGGCGATGGTCGGGTGCACCGAGTCATTGAACAGCAGTCTGGTTGGATCAGGAGTGGCGCCGCCAATGCCGTAGACCGGGTTTTCAACGCATTCGTCGCCGCTGTAGCACGTGCCTATCAGGTTCTGCCCCACCGCCAGGCCGTACTGGCCGGGATCAGAGACCGCCTCGTTGAGCAGCACCGGGATGTTCAGCGGGATGATCTGGGCATCGATCTGCCCGAGCTGGCCGAGCAGCGATTGGTTGAAGGCCTGGGAAAGCTGGGTGACCGCGCCTTGGTTGGGCGTGCCACTGAAGTTCGGGGTAAGCCCCAGGTCGGGCAGCATCCACACCATGATGTAGCGCGCCCCGCCCTGTTGCAGCGCCTGGGCGCTGGCGGCCAGGCGGGCACCGGCAGCCGCGGCGTCGGCCGGGCTGTTGACCAGGCCCTGGAGGAAGTCGTTGCCGCCGCCGGTCAGGTAGTAGAGGGCATTCGGATCGGCTTGCAGGCCATCGGCCAGATAGCCCGGGCGATCGCGCAGGGTACCGAAGGGCGGCAAGTCGACGACGGAAGTGTCCGTTATCGAATCAAGGATCTGGTCGGTCCGATACCCCCCGACCGCCCAGTTGTTGCCGTCGGGCAGCTGCAGGACGCCACGCACGGGTGAGGTCGACGGACCCAGCTCGGTGCCCGAGAAACCCAGGCGCGTTCCCAGGATCATCGGCGAGACCGGCGCGTACCGGCCATCGGCGCCGCGGTTGGTGAAGCGTGTCCCGTCGAGCAGATTCTGCGGATCGGGAAACTGCCCCGCATCACTCAGGCTGTCGCCGAATACGATCAGGGTGGAGTAGGGCGAGGGCGCGGCCATCGCCTGGCTGCAGGCCAAGGTGAGCAGGCCGAGCAGGGAACGCAAGAAGGGAGGTTTGCGCATGCGGCGGATCCTTTTCATTGTTGTTGTCTGGCGTGGACCGATTAACCATAGCAAAGCCGTGGGTTTTGCAAGGTGTGTCCAGGGTCTGCTGCATCGCTCGCCATATTGCGCCCGCCACGCCGGTAGGCTACTGTGCGGTCACGTATGAGCGAGAACTTCCCCGTGTTGATCGTCAGCAAACTCTTGATGCGCGTAATCAAGGCCCACGCCCGTTGGCGTTGGCGCGCCTGACTCTGTCTTTTGCCGGCCCGCCCGGCCCGTCCTCCCTTGCCTTCCTGATTTCACCCACCGCCCAGTGCGGGCTGCCCACGGTCGTGGCCGGTAGCGGAAGGCGCGAATTCAAAGTCGGTAGATTCAAGAGGTAGACCCCAGATGTTACTGATGATCGACAACTACGATTCCTTTACCTACAACGTCGTGCAGTACCTCGGCGAGCTGGGGGCAGAGGTCAAGGTCATTCGCAACGACGAAATGACCATCGCCCAGATCGAAGCCCTGAACCCCGAGCGCATCGTGGTCTCCCCTGGGCCCTGCACGCCAAGCGAGGCGGGCGTCTCGATCGAGGCCATCCTGCACTTTGCCGGCAAGCTGCCGATCCTGGGCGTGTGCTTGGGCCACCAGTCCATCGGCCAGGCCTTCGGCGGCGAGGTGGTGCGTGCCCGGCAAGTGATGCACGGCAAGACCAGCCCCGTGCTGCACCGCGACCTTGGTGTGTTCGCCGCCTTGAACAACCCGCTGACGGTCACCCGCTACCACTCGCTGGTGGTCAAGCGCGACAGCTTGCCCGATTGCCTCGAGGTGACCGCCTGGACGGCACTGGAAGACGGTTCGGTCGACGAGATCATGGGCCTGCGCCACAAGACCCTGAACATCGAGGGGGTGCAGTTCCACCCCGAGTCCATCCTGACCGAGCAGGGCCACGAACTGTTCGCCAACTTCCTCATGCAGACCGGCGGCCGCCGCTAAGGATCGATCATGGATATCAAGAGCGCGCTGGGCCGTGTGGTTGCCCAGCTGGACCTGACCACCGAGGAAATGCGCGACGTCATGCGCCAGATCATGACCGGTCAGTGCACCGAGGCGCAGATAGGCGCCTTCCTCATGGGCATGCGCATGAAAAGCGAGACCATCGACGAGATCGTCGGCGCGGTCTCGGTGATGCGTGAACTGGCGGACAAGGTCGAACTGCAGAGCCTGGACGGCGTGGTCGATATCGTCGGCACGGGCGGCGATGGCGCCAACATCTTCAACGTTTCCACGGCGTCATCCTTTGTCCTGGCCGCGGCCGGTTGCAAGGTGGCCAAGCATGGCAACCGCGCCGTGTCGGGCAAGAGCGGCAGCGCGGACCTGCTGGAGGCCGCAGGGATCTACCTGAACCTCACGCCCGTCCAGGTGGCACGCTGCATCGATAGCCTGGGTATCGGCTTCATGTTCGCCCAGACCCATCATTCTGCCATGAAGCATGCCGCCGGCCCGCGTCGCGACCTGGGGCTGCGTACCTTGTTCAACATGCTGGGCCCGCTTACCAACCCGGCGGGTGTCAGGCACCAGGTGGTCGGGGTGTTCACCCAGGCCTTGTGCCGCCCCTTGGCTGAAGTGCTGCAGCGCCTGGGCAGCAAGCATGTTCTGGTGGTCCATTCCCGCGATGGCCTGGACGAGTTCAGCCTGGCCGCGCCGACCTACGTGGCAGAGCTGAAGAATGGCCAGATCACCGAGTACTGGGTCGAGCCAGAAGACTTGGGCATGCAAAGCCAGAGCCTGCATGGCCTGGCTGTCGAGGGTCCGCAGGCATCGTTCGAGCTGATTCGCGATGCCCTGGGCCGGCGCAAGACCGAGAACGGCCAGAAGGCCGCCGAAATGATCGTGCTCAATGCCGGCGCCGCCCTGTATGCCGCAGACTTGGCCATGAGTCTCAAGGACGGTGTCGACCTGGCCCACGACGTGCTGCATACGGGCCTTGCCTGGGAAAAGCTGCAGGAGCTGGGCGCCTTTACCGCGGTATTCAAGCAGGAGAACCAAGCATGAGCGTACCGACGGTGCTGCAAAGGATCCTTGCGCGCAAGGCCGAGGAAGTGGCCGAGCGCAGCGCGCGGGTCAGCCTGGCGGAACTCGAGGGCCTGGCCCGCCTGGCCGATGCGCCGCGTGGCTTTGCCAAGGCCCTGCTCGAGCAGGCCGCGCGCAAGCAGCCGGCGGTCATCGCCGAAATCAAGAAGGCCTCGCCCAGCAAGGGCGTGATCCGCGAGCACTTTGTCCCGGCAGAGATCGCGGTCAGCTACGAGAAGGGTGGCGCCACTTGCCTGTCAGTGCTCACCGACGTGGACTACTTCCAGGGTGCCGACGCCTACCTGCAGCAGGCACGCGCTGCCAGCCAGCTGCCGGTGATCCGCAAGGACTTCATGGTCGACCCGTACCAGATCGTCGAGGCACGTGCCCTGGGGGCCGATTGCGTCCTGCTGATCGTCGCGGCGCTGGACGACGTGAAGATGGCTGAACTGGCGGCCACGGCCAAGGCCGTCGGCCTCGACGTGCTGGTCGAGGTCCACGATGGCGATGAGCTCGAGCGCGCGCTGAAGACCCTCGACACGCCGCTGGTCGGCGTCAACAACCGCAACCTGCATACCTTCGAGGTCAGCCTCGAGACCACGCTCGACTTGCTGCCGCGGATCCCGCGCGATCGCCTGGCGATCACCGAAAGCGGTATCCTCGACCGCGTCGATGTGGAGCTGATGCAGATCAACGAGGTGTACTCGTTCCTGGTCGGCGAGGCCTTCATGCGCGCCGAACAGCCGGGGCTGGAGCTGCAGCGCCTGTTCTTCCCCGAACGAGTGGCGCACAAGCTCCAGGAGCTGGATTGATCGAAGCGAAGCCGGCCGATGCCGGCTTTTTTACGTCCCGAAGGTGGCAACGATGACCGAAAGACCCCTTTCCCTGACGGTCGAGGCCGGGCTGCAGGCCGAGCAAGACCTGCTGGCTGCCGTGTGCCGAGGCGAGCAAGAGGCCGGCGTGCTGTTCTGGCGGCCCATCGACCATGCCCTGGTCATGCCGCGGCGCATGAGTCGGCTGGAGCATTTCGAGATGGCCTGCGCCGAGCTCGCGATCGCCGGCTGGCCGGTGCTGCTGCGCGAAACAGGGGGCGAGCCGGTGCCGCAATCGCCGGCGGTGGTCAACGTGGCCCTGGTCTATGTCGCCCCTCGCAGCGAAGGCGACCATGGGCGCATCGAGCAGGCTTACCAGCGCTTGTGCGATCCGCTGTGCCAGGTGCTGCGCGAATGGGGCGGGCTCGCCTCGGTCGGCGAGATCGATGGAGCGTTTTGTGACGGCCGCTACAACGTCAACCTGAACGGCCGCAAGCTGGTGGGCACTGCCCAGCGCTGGCGCCAGGGGCTGGGCGGCAAGCGCCCGGTCGTGCTGGTGCACGGCGCGCTGCTGCTGGACAACGAGCGTGAGTCCATGGTGGCGGCGGTCAATCGCTTCAACGAATGCTGCGAGCTGGACCAGCGCTGTCTTGCCGACAGCCATATCGCCCTGCACGAAGTGGTGCCCCAGGCGCCGCTGTACGAGCGCCTGGGCCAGGTCTATGCCGAGGTCATCGCGGCCCTGCCCAAGGACTAGGGACTAGCGGGTGCCATAGACCACCATGGTCTTGCCCTTCACGTTCACCAGGCTGCGCTCTTCGAGGTCCTTGAGCACGCGGCCGACCATCTCGCGCGAGCAGCCGACGATACGGCCGATTTCCTGGCGGGTGATCTTGATCTGCATGCCGTCGGGGTGGGTCATCGCGTCGGGCTGCTTGCACAGCTCGAGCAGGCAGCGGGCGACGCGTCCGGTGACGTCGAAGAACGCAAGGTCGCCGACCTTGCGCGTGGTATTGCGCAGGCGCTGGGCGATCTGGCCGCCGAGGGCGTAGAGCATGTCCGGGTCCTGGCGCGCCACCTCGCGGAACTTGTCGTAGCTGATCTCGGCCACTTCGCATTCGGTCTTGGCACGTACCCAGGCGCCACGCCGCTGTTCCTCCCCAATGGACTCGAACAAGCCCAGTTCGCCGAAGAAATCGCCGTGGTTGAGGTAGGCGATGATCATCTCGTGGCCTTCTTCATCCTCGATCACGATGGTTACCGATCCCTTGATGATAAACGACAGGGTCTGGGTCCTGTCGTCGGCGCCCATGATGTTGCTCTTGGCGGCAAAGCGGCGGCGCTGGCAATGCACCAGCAGCTTTTCGATGTTCTTGATCTTGGCGGATAGGGCAGAGGCAACCATGAAGGAATCTCGTAGAAGCAACGCAGTAGGCTTGTGCATGGATAGGCCGGGCAGAGGCGCCAGCCATTTGGCGCCAGCTTATCAGACACTCCTGGCGGTATCGGCAAAAAGCTGGGCGTCTTGAGCTTTTCCAGCGGCCCTGCAGGGTCTAAGCTGGCAACCTTTTTACATGCAAGGGAGTCGGGATAGATGAAGGCACGTATCCAGTGGGCAGGTGAGGCGATGTTCCTCGGCGAGTCGGGAAGCGGTCACGTCGTGGTCATGGACGGCCCGCCCGAGGCCGGTGGCCGCAACCTCGGTGTGCGCCCGATGGAAATGCTGCTGCTGGGCCTGGGTGGCTGCAGCAATTTCGACGTGGTCAGCATCCTGAAGAAGTCGCGCCAGGCGGTGGAGAGCTGCGAAGCCTTCCTGGAGGCCGAGCGCGCCGAAGAGGATCCCAAGGTCTTCACCAGGATCCACCTGAATTTCGTGGTCAAGGGCCGCGGGTTGAAGGAAGCCCAGGTCAAGCGCGCGGTCGAGCTGTCGGCAGAGAAATATTGCTCGGCGTCGATCATGCTGGGCCGCGCCGGCGTGGAAATCACCCACGGCTACGAGATCGTCGAGCTGGGTTGAAGCCCAGCCACCGTACGTCTGGCCGGGCGCTGCCGTCAGATCCGGTAGGTGCTCTTGGTCATCACCTTGGCCATCAGGCTCATGCCAAGCCGAACCGGCGCCGGGAAGCGGAATCCACCGGCTTGCAGCGCCGAGTCCGCGTGGTGTGCTTCATCGATACGCATCTGCTCGAGAATCGCGCGGGACTTTTCGTCGTTGTGCGGAAGCTGCTCAAGGTGTTCGTCCAGATGCTTGCACACCTGGTGCTCGGTCGCCGCGACGAAGCCCAGGCTGACCTTGTCGCTGACCAGCCCGGCAAGCGCGCCGATGCCAAACGACATGCCGTAGAACAGCGGGTTGAGCACGCTCGGGTGACTGCCCAGCTGGCGGATGCGCTGCTCGCACCAGGCAAGATGGTCGACCTCTTCTTCGGCAGCATGCTCCATGGCCTTGCGCACCTGGGGCAGCCTGGCGGTCAGGGCCTGGCCCTGGTACAGCGCCTGGGCACAGACTTCACCGGTGTGGTTGATGCGCATCAGGCCGGCGACATGGCGGGTCTGATCTTCGTCGAGCTCGACGTCCGGCTGGATGATGGCCGGGGATGGGCGGGACGGTTGGCCGCTGAAGGGCAGCAAGGTGCGCATGGCGGTATCTGCCTGCAGCAACAAGCGGTCGAGCGGCGAGTAGTGACGTTGGGTAGCCATCGGGCACCTCCGCAAGAGTGTGCCCGACAGTCTAACCCAATCGGCGGTTCGGGGCTTGCCCCGGATCAGCCCGGTGGCCAGTGCATCTGGCGCTGGCCGAGCACATGCATGTGGATGTGGTAGACGGTCTGTCCGCCCAGCTCGTTGCAGTTCATGACCACGCGGAAGCCTTCCTCGCAGCCAAGCTCCCTGGCCAGCCGCTGGGCAGTGAGCAGGATATGGCCGGCCAGGCCCTTGTCCTCTTCGGTCAGGTCATTGAGGGTGCGGATCGGTTTTTTCGGGATGACCAGGAAATGTACCGGTGCCTGGGGGGCGATATCGTGGAAGGCCAGAACCTGGTCGTCCTCGTAGATGATCCTGGCCGGGATCTCCCGGTTGATGATCTTGGTGAAGAGTGTCTCCACAGCGCTTGCTCCATGGTGGTGGTCCGTCCTGAGTGTACCCAGCACGGCGCCGCTCGCCCAGTGGCGGCTACGCGTCGAGCGGCCGGTAGGCGCGGTTGATCAGGCCGGCCAGCTTGCGCGTCAGCCAGCGCGGCAGCATGCGCGGTGCCCGGGCCAGCCAGCGGTTGCGCCGTCCGGGCAGGATCAGTGCGCGATTCTTGTCCAGCGCACGCACGGTGTACAGCGCCACTTCCTCTGGGCTCAGGCAGCGCGTGCTGTTGTCGAGGCGGGGGATGCGCCGCTTCGGCGAGCGAACCGGCCCTGGGCACAATACCGAGACCTTGATGCCGGTACGCTTGAGTTCTTCGCGCAGGGCTTCGGAAAAATGCACCACGTATGCCTTGCTGGCGGCATAGCTGGCCATCCAGGGCCCCGGCGCGAAGGCCGAAAGGCCCGCGACGTTGAGGATCTGCCCGCCGCCTTGCACCGCCATCACGTTGCCGACCGCATGGCACAGGCGGGAGAGGGCGATGACGTTGACCTCGAGAAGGTCTTGTTCATCGGCCCACTCCTGGGCCATGAACGGCCCATGGGAGCGCAGCCCGGCGCAGTTGACCAGCAGGTCTATCTGCCGCTCGCCCTCCTCGAGCTCGAGGATGAAGCCTGACAGCCGCAAGGGCTCGCTCAGGTCGCACGCCCTGAACAATACTTCCACGCCGAAGCGCTGGGTCAGCTCGATGGCCACCGGCTCCAGCGCCTCGCGTTGGCGCGCCACCAGGATCAGGTTGCGCCCGCGCCGCGCCAGGGCCTCCGCCAAGGCAAGGCCCAGGCCGCTGGAAGCACCGGTGATCATGGCGTAACGGGACATGCAGTGCTCCTGGAGCGGCAACAGAGGGTGCCTAGTGTACAGCTTGGCCTGTGTACGTGTGGCCTTGGCAGGAACTCCAGGCCACACTTTGCCGCGCAGGCCGATCGGCTAGAACGGCTTGACCACCACCAGGATGACAATGGCCAGCAGGATGACCACCGGGACTTCATTGAACCAGCGATAGAAGACATGGCTGCGGGTGTTCTCGCCACGGGCAAAGCGCTTGAGCTGCGCGCCGCACATGTGATGGTAGCCGGTGAGCAGCAGGACCAGCGTCAGCTTGGCGTGCAGCCAGCCCTGGCTGAGGAAGCCCGGCGTCAGGCTCACCAGCCAGATGCCGAAGATGTAGGTGGCGATCATCGCCGGCCCCATGATGCCGCGGTACAGCTTGCGCTCCATGGTGACGAAGCGTTCCTGGCTGATGCTGTCCGTGCTCTGGGCGTGGTAGACGAACAGGCGCGGCAGGTAGAACAGGGCGGCGAACCAGCAGACCACGCTGACGATGTGCAGCGCTTTGATCCAGAGATAGAGCATGAGGGATGTTCCTTCAGGTTTTCACGGTCGTCAGATAGTAGAGGCGAAGCGGGCCAGGGGCTATCTCAAGAGTTGTTACAGCGGCTGTGCGCCCCTATCATCGTGGCCTTTCCAGTCGGTTCGTTGATAAGGGGCAAGCGTTATGATCAA
>JAQZAY010000298.1 GCA_029239415.1 Pseudomonas sp.
AAAGGCGCATCCCCTCCGGATGCGCCTTTCTTTTATCAGGTTTCTACCCACGCTCCGCGGTTGTCGACGCAGTGGTACAGCCGTTCTGGGGGACGCATGCTGCAAAATATCAGGGACAATTCACAAGGTTGGATTGCCAAGACCATCATCGGCCTTATCGTCGTATTGATGGCATTGAC
Source organism: Pseudomonas sp. (assembly GCA_029239415.1). Next base: position 180 of record JAQZAY010000298.1, read on the forward strand.
CGGCTTCGATGCCATTTTCCAGGCCGCCAGCCATAGCCAGGATGCCGCCAAGGTCAACGGCCAGACCATCAGCCAGAACGAGCTGAGCCAGGCCGTGGACATGCAGCGCCGCCAGCTGATGCAACAGTTGGGCAAGGACTTCGACCCGGCGATGCTCGACGAGAAGATGCTGCGTGAAGCGGCGCTCAAGGGCCTCATCGACCGCAAGCTGCTGTTGCAGGGTGCCGAGGATGCGGGCTTTGCCTTCTCCGAGGGTGCTCTGGACCAGTTGATCCTGCAGACGCCTGAGTTCCAGGTCGACGGCAAGTTCAGCGCCGAGCGCTTCGACCAGGTCATCCGCCAGATGGGCTACGGTCGCATGCAGTTCCGCGACATGCTGGCCGAGGAAATGCTCATCGGCCAGCTGCGAACCGGCCTTGCCGGCAGCAGCTTCATCACCGACAAGCAGGTCGACGCATTCGCCCGTCTGGAAAAACAGACCCGTGACTTCGCCTCGCTGACCCTCAAGCCGGACACGGCGGCGGTCAAGCTCGGCGATGACGAGATCAAGGCGCACTACGACGAGCACGCCAAGGAGTTCATGAGCCCCGACCAGGTGGTGATCGACTACATCGAGCTGAAGAAGTCGGCGTACTTCGACCAGGTCGATGTCAGCGAAGACCAGCTCAAGGCGCTGTACGAGAAGGAAATCGCCAGCCTGGCCGAGCAGCGGCATGCCGCGCACATCCTCATCGAGGTCAACGACAAGGTCGACGATGCCCAGGCCAAGGCCCGCGTCGAAGAGATCCAGCAGCGCATTGCCAAGGGCGAGGACTTCGCCGCCCTGGCCAAGGAGCTGTCGCAGGATCCTGGTTCTGCCAGCAACGGCGGTGACCTGGGCTTTGCAGGCGAGGGCGTCTACGACCCGGCCTTCGAACAGGCGTTGTACGCCCTCGACAAGGACCAGGTCTCGGCTCCGGTACGCACCCAGTTCGGCTATCACCTGATCAAGCTGCTGGGCGTCGAGGCCCCTGAAGTACCAAGCTTCGCCAGCCTGAAGGACAAGCTCACCCGTGAGCTCAAGACCCAGCAGGTGGAGCAGCGCTTCGTCGAAGTCACCAAGCAGTTGGAAGACTCCGCGTTCGAGTCCTCCGACCTGGCCCAGCCGGCCCAGGAGCTGGGGCTGAAGGTGCAGACTGCGGCGCCGTTCGGTCGCGAAGGCGGCGAGGGTATCACTGCCAACCGTGCGGTGATCCAGGCAGCGTTCAGCGAAGAGGTGCTCGAGGAAGGCTCCAACAGCAACGCCCTGGAGCTGGACCCCGAGACCGTGGTCGTGCTGCGGGTCAAGGAACACCGCAAGCCGGCTCAGCTGCCGCTGGAGACCGTGGCCGACAGCATCCGTGCGCACCTGGTCAAGGAAAAGGCCACCGAAGAGCTCAAGGCCAAGGCCGATACGCTCGTCAAGGGCCTGCGCGACGGTTCCATCGACGCCAACGCAGGCTTCGAGGGCCAGCAGTGGGCTGCCCATGAAGCCGTGACCCGTGGCCAGGAAGGTATCGATCCTGCTTCGCTCAAGGCGCTGTTCCGCATGGGCAAGCCACAGGCCAAGGACAAGCCGGTCTACGGCAGCGTGGTCCTGGCTGATGGCAGCCTGGTGGTCCTGCAGCTCAAGGGCGTCAACGAGGGCGCAGCCGCCACCGATGACGAGAAGAAGCAGTACCGTGGCTACCTGGCCTCGCGTGCCGGTCGCGAAGACTTCGCGGCATACCGCAAGCAGCTGGAAGCCGATGCGGACATCACCCGCTACTGAGTGATGGACACAAGACGAAACAGGCCGCTCATGCGGCCTGTTTCGTGTCCGGGGTCAGCGTCGTTCATGCTCGTAGTTGTCCAGGGTATCGCGCGCGATTTCCCGGCCCAGGGCGATCAGTTCCGGCGCCTTGTAGAACTCGAAGAAGCGGCAGACGCGCTTGGGCACGTTGATCAGCACATCGGGCGGGTAGCCGGCGATCTTGTACTGGGCCAGGGAGGTCTGCATGACCTCGAAGCTCTGGTTGATCAGGTCGAGCAGCGAGGCAGGCCCCACGTTGTCGATGATGAACGAGCCCGCGGCCGACTTGGGCGCGCCTGGGCTTTCAGGGGCGGCGGCCGGCTGCTGGGCCTCGGGGCTTGCTGCTTCGCTGAGCCAGGGGTTTGGCGGCTGCAGGCTTTCGGCGGTCATTTCCTGCTCGAGGCGGATGAGCTTTTCGGCAGGCTTGCGCCGAAACGGCAGGTGCGAACCCAGCGAGCTGATCAGATTGTCGAAGCGCATCCTGAAGGCCGCTGGCCGCTCGATGACCGGCAGCTGGTACTGCTTCTGGTTGGTGGCGTTGAGGTTGACCGCGATGATCAAGTCGCAGTGCGCAGAGACCACCGGGATGATCGGCAGCGGGTTGAGAATGCCACCGTCCACCAGCATGCGGTTGCCTTGCACGACGGGGGTGAACAGGCTGGGAATCGCCGCCGAGGCGCGCATCGCCTGGTGCAGGCAGCCTTCCTGGAACCAGATTTCCTGTTGGTTGGTCAGGTCGGCGGCCACGGCCGTGTAGGGGATGCGCAGGTCCTCGATGTTCACGTCGCCGACAATCTTGCGGATCTGTCCGAACACCTTTTCGCCTCGTATGGCGCCCAGGCGAAAACTCACGTCCACCAGGCGCAGGACGTCGAGGTAGTCCAGGCTCTCGATCCAGCGACGGTACTCCTCCAGCTTGCCTGCGGCATAGATGCCACCCACCACCGCGCCCATCGAGCAGCCGGCCACGCAGGCGATCTCGTAGCCGCGACGCTCGATTTCCTCGATCACGCCAATGTGGGCATATCCTCGGGCTCCGCCTGAGCCCAGTACCAGTGCGACGCGTTTGCTCATGGTGCCTCCGGGCGGACGATGCAGCGAGGCCCGTGGCTAGGCTCCACGGGCACTTTGGGCGAGGATAGCCGTCAAACAGCCAGCACGCTTCCCACTATTCGAGGTAACAACGATGAAAGCCTGGATCTGCCTTCCACTGATTGCCCTGGCCTTGGCCGGTTGCGCCGGCAAGACCGCCTACCGCGACAGCTGCGCCACCCAGCTGGACGGCGCGTGGAAGGAGCTCGACCTGGCCAAGGCCGAAGGCTTCGCCGGTACTGTCAGCTACTCCAAGGCGCTCTCACTGCTGACCGGCGCCAAGACCCAGCAGCAGTTCGAAGGCTTTGAGGGATGCACCCGCAAGGCAGAGAAAGCCCGTTTCTACATTCGTGAATCTCGCGCCGGGCGCTGAACAGGGAGAGTCGCATGTCTGCAATGATGGATCATCTGGTCGCCCGGATCCTTGCTCTGCATGTGCGCCTGCTGGCCTGCCAGCAACGCCTGGCCGCCGATACCGACAGCGAGGCGCTGCACGACCTGCGCACCACGCTACGGCGCCTGCGCAGCTTGATGCGCCCGCTGCGTGGCCTGCCGGGCGTGGAGCAGCTCGAAGAGGCTGCCAAGGCCCTCGGAACGCTGACTACCCCCTTGCGTGATCGAGAGGTGCTGGCTGGCCAGTTGCTTGCCCGTGGCCAGGAGGCGGCAGCCCAGCGCCGCCTGGCGGGCAGGGCGCGCACTTTCGCCTCGGTGGCGGCCAGCCCGCAGCTCAAGCGCGTGCTGGCGATCATCGACAGGTTTGCGCCGCTGTTGCGCACCGCGGAGCGCGAAGGGCTGGCGCGCGGCTTGCACAAGCGCATCGACAAGCGCCTGCACAAACAGTGGAGCAAGCTCGAGAAGGCGTTGCAAGACCCCGAGCACGACCGCCATCGCCTGCGCCTGCTGATCAAGCGCGTGCGCTATGGCGATGAGGCCTATCCACAGCTCGACCATGCCGGTAAATCGCTCAAGCGCCTGCTCAAGCGCGCCCAGGGGGACCTGGGCGACTGGCATGACCGCCTGCAATGGTTGCTGCAGGCCGAGCAGCAGGCCGATCTTGCCGCTTGTACAGAAGCCTGGACGCGCGAACTGGCCGAGAGCGAGAAGACGGCCGATGCCACCCTGGATCGCCTGCAGAAGGCACTCGCGCGCCGCTAGGCCTTGCAAATGGCCAATATGCGGGCTGCCATGCAGCGGCGTGCTGGTTAAGATCGGGCCTTTACTCTCGCAAGCGGGGCAGACATGAACTTTTCACAGTTGCTGGCGGCGGTGCGTGGTGGGGAAGCGAGCGTCATCGTGCCTGCGTCATGGGCGCAGGGACGCGCCAGTTTCGGTGGCCTGATGGCTGCCTTGCTGTTCGAGGCGATGCGCCAGAAAGTCGTGGATGGACGCCCGGCACGCTCGCTTGCGATCACCTTTGTCGGTCCCGCCGCGCCCGAGGTGCCGATCACCTTCGAGGTCGAGGTGCTGCGCGACGGCAAGGCGGTGAGTACCTTGCTGGGCCGCGCGCTGCAGAATGGCGAAGTGGTCACGCTGATGCAAGGCAGTTTCGGCGCGGGGCGCGAGTCGGTGGTGC
>JAQZAY010000299.1 GCA_029239415.1 Pseudomonas sp.
CAGGGCAAGGCGCTGTTGGAGTTGCTGGCCACGTAGGCGACCGAGAAGTTGTCGGTCATGAAGGCGTGGGTCAGGCAGGCGAAGGCGAACAGCAGGAAACAGAACTGCCCCCAGGCGGCCGGGCGCGCCAGGCCCATCCACAGGCTGTCGCCACGCCAGGCGCCAAGCAGCGGGACGGTCGCCTGGACCACGGCGAAGCAGATGGCCAGGATCATCGCCAGCTGGCCGAGCTCGGGAATCAGCAGGGACGCGTTCATGGCTGCGTTCCCGCCTGGCCGCTTTCCTTCAGCGCCTTGGTGACTTCGGGCGGCATGTACTTCTCGCCATGCTTGGCCAGCACCTCGTCGGCCACCACCACGCCATTGGCATCGAGCTTGCCAAGGGCAACGATGCCCTGCCCTTCGCGGAACAGGTCAGGCAGGATGCCACGGTAGGTGATCGGCACCGACTTGTTGAAGTCGGTGACCACGAAGCGCACGTCCAGCGAGTCGCCGGAGCGCTGCAGCGAACCCTTCTCGACCATGCCCCCGGCGCGGATCCGCGTGTCCCGCGGGGCTTCGCCATTGGCGATCTGGGTCGGGGTATAGAACAGGTTGATGTTTTCCTGCAGGGCGCTCAGGGCCAGGGCCAGGGCGACGCCGACTCCGGCCACCAGGGCCAGGATGAGCAACAGGCGTTTCTTGCGCTGCGGATTCACGGCTGGTTCTCCCGGCGCAGACGACGCGCCTCTTGTTGCAGGTAGCGACGACGCGCCAGCAGGGGCGCCGCGACATTCAGCGCCAGTACCGCCAGGCAGATGCCATAGGCCGACCAGACGTACAGGCCATGGTGCCCCATGGCGAGAAAATCGCCGAAGGATGCAAAGCTCATCGCGTCGCCCCCCGGCCCAGGCTGTTCAACACCTCTTCCCTGACCCAGCTCGCGCGCGCCTCGCGCTTGAGTACTTCAAGGCGCATGCGCAGCAGCAGCACGGCGCCGAAGAAGCAGTAGAACCCCAGTACCGTGAGCAGCAACGGCAGCCACATCTCGGCCGGCATCGCGGGTTTTTCGGTAAGGGTGAAGGTGGCGCCCTGGTGCAGGGTGTTCCACCACTCCACCGAGTACTTGATGATCGGGATGTTCACCACCCCGACCAGCGCCAGCACCGCGCAGGCCTTGGCCGCGCTGTCCCGGTTGCTGACCGCCTGGCCCAGCGCGATGATCCCGAAGTACAGGAACAGCAGGATCAGCATCGACGTCAGCCGTGCGTCCCAGACCCACCAGCTGCCCCAGGTCGGCTTGCCCCAGATGGCCCCGGTGGCCAGCGCCACGGCGGTCATCCAGGCACCGATCGGCGCCGCGCACTGCAAGGCGACGTCGGCAATCTTCATCTTCCATACCAGCCCCACCGCGCCGGCCACCGCCAGCAGCACATAGCAGGACTGCGCCAGCATCGCCGCCGGCACGTGGATATAGATGATGCGGAAACTGTTGCCCTGCTGGTAGTCCTGCGGGGCGAAGACCAGACCCCAGGCCACGCCCACCAGCAGCAGGAGCACGGCCGAGACGGCCAGCCACGGCAGCAGGCGGCCGCTGATGGCATAGAACCACTTGGGCGAACCCAGCTTGTGAAACCACGTCCAGCTCATTTTCATCACGGTGCATCCAGGGTCTTTGCTGGGCGCGAACGCCCAGACCTCGTTATTCGCCGACGCTGATCTTCAGGCCGGCCGCTATTGCAAAGGGTGCCAGGGTCACGGCCAGGGCCGTCAGGCTGCCGAGCCAGAGCAGGTAGCCGGTCGCCGGCATGGCTTGCAATGCCGCCTGCAAGGCGCCGCTGCCCAGAATCAACACCGGGATATACAAGGGCAGTATCAGCAGCGCCAGCAGCAGGCCGCCCCGCTTGAGACCAACGGTCAGCGCCGCGCCCACCGCGCCGAGCAGGCTCAGCACCGGCGTGCCCAGCAGCAAGGATGCCAGCAGCACCGGCAGGCAGGCAGATGGCAAGCCAAGCATCAAGGCGAGCAGCGGCGCCAACAATACCAGCGCAAGCCCGGAAAAGATCCAGTGCGCCAGCACCTTGGCCAGCACCAGCAGCGGCAGTGGGTGCGCAGACAGCACCCACTGTTCGAGCGAGCCGTCTTCGAAATCGCTGCGAAACAGCCCGTCCAGCGACAGCAGCACGGACAGCAGCGCAGCGACCCAGACCAGCCCGGGCGACAAGGTTTGCAACAATTGAGTCTCGGGGCCGACCGCCAGTGGAAACAACGCGACGACGATGGCGAAGAACACCAGGGGGTTGGCCAGTTCCGCCGGGCGGCGGCACAGCAGCCGGGCCTCGCGGCGCAGCAGCAGGACGAACACGCTCATGCCGCCCATTGCCCCAGGTTCAGTTCACGGTAGCCTTCCGGCTTGAGCGCCAGGGCGTGGTGCGTGGTCAGCACGACCATGCCGCCTTGCTCGCAATGGGCGGCCAGGTGCGCCTCCAACTGGGCCACGCCCTGTTTGTCCAAGGCGGTGTAGGGTTCGTCGAGGATCCACAGGGGCGGGCTGTCCAGGTACAGGCGCGCCAGGGCAACGCGGCGTTGCTGGCCGGCCGACAAGGTATGGCAGGGCACGTCCTCGAAACCGCGCAGGCCGACGGCGTCCAGCGCTTGCCAGATGGCGCCAGGGGCGGCCGGCTGATGCAAGGCGCAGAGCCACGACAGGTTCTCTTCGGCAGTCAGCAGGTCCTTGATCCCTGCGGCGTGGCCGATCCACAGCAACACCTTGGCCAGCGCATGCCGCTGCCCGGCCAGCGGCTGGCCGTTGAGCAGGATGGCACCCGCTGTCGGCGGCATCAGCCCGGCGAGCAGGCGCAGCAGGCTGGTCTTGCCGCTGCCGTTGGGGCCACTGACCTGCAGCATGTCGCCCGCACGCAATTGCAGGTCCAGGTGCTCGAAGAGCATGCGCCAGTCGCGCTCGCAGGCCAGGCCCACGGCTTGGAGATGAAGGGTCACGGTTACGCCTTATGCTGTGGCTGTCTCAAGTCGGCTTCGGCCCTGCCGTTATACTGGCATTGGCGCACGCCATCAGGCGGCTCCGGGCTGCTGCACACTGGCACCGCCGAACGATCGGCCGGCATTATACATGCGCCATCCTGCTGCCAAGAGGGCTGGTTCCACAGGTTGTATACAATCATGACGGAAATCAAGAGTCTCGCTGCGCAAAACGCAGTCACCCAGCAGACCACCAAGGCTTCGATGACCGGTGAACTGCTGCGTCTGCTGCAACCGCAGCCTGGCTTGCTGGCGCCCGGCGAGACGGCGAACGCGCAAGTCGTGTCCTTGCGCCAGGTGGGCCAGGACTTCCAGATGCTGCTGCGCCTGACCCTGGCCAACGGCAGCCAGGCCCAGCTGCAGGCCAGTGGCGCGCAGCCGCTGCCCCAGGGCAGCCAGCTGACCGTCAGCCAGTCCGGCAGCGCCAGCCTGAACATCGCCCTGCAGCAGGCCACGACCAGCACCCTGGCCGCCCTCACCCGCCTCGATACCCGCCAGGTGCCGGTGGGCACCCTGCTGCAGGGCAAGGTCCTGACCAGCCAGGCGCTACCCCAGGGCAATGGCGAAGCCACGGGTTTCCGCTCGCTGGTGCGCCTGCTCGACAGCGCCATGGCCGGCGCCACCCTGACGGTCGACAGCCCTCGCCCGCTGGCGGTCGGCAGCCTGCTCAGCGCCTTGGTGCAAGCCGACCAGTCGTTGCGGTTCGTGCCCCTGAGCGGCCGCCAGGACCAGCTGGCCATCGCCCAGCAACTGTCGACCCAGCAAGGCCGTCAGGCCTCGCTGCCGGGACTGCTCGACCTGCTGGCGCAACTGCGCGCCGATACCAGTGGCGAAGTGCGTGGCAGCGCAGAACGCCTGCTGGCCAGCCTGCCGGACGTGCGCCAGCTCAGCGATGCCAAGGGCCTGGCCCAGGCGCTGGGCAACAGCGGTGCGTTTCTAGAAGCCAAGCTGCTGGGTGGGCTGGGTACCGGCGTGGGCAACGACCTCAAGGCGCAGATGACAAGGCTGCTGGCACAACTGCTGCCCGGTGTGCCCGGCGCCAACCCGTTCAGCCCCGCCGCCGCAGCGGGCACCTTGGCACACACCCTGCCAGGGGCGGTACGCGGCGCGCTGGGCATGCTTGGCCAGGTCAGCCCGCGCCCACAGCCAGGAGGCTTCCCCCTGCCTTCACGGACTTTGCCGAACGCAGAGGAAAAAGGCGACCTGGAGCAGTTGCTGCGTCTGGCCGCCGGCGCCATCTCGCGCCTGCAGAGCCATCAGTTGAGCAGCCTGCAACAGACGGGCACCACCGACACTGGCAGCCTGCTGACCACCTGGCAGAGCGAAATCCCGGTGCGCAGCGGCCAGGAATTCGTGCCCTTGCAGGTCAAGCTGCAGCGCGAAGAAACCCCCGAGCAGCAGCGCGATCCGCAACGCGAACAGCGCGACCCGCTGCAGACCCTGTGGCGCATCGAGCTGGCCTTCGATCTCAGCCCATTGGGCCCCTTGCAGGTCCAGGCGCAACTGGTCCAGGGCCATCTCAGCGGCCAGCTGTGGGCCGAACGTCCCGCCACCGCGCAACTGATCGGCAAGCAGCTTGGCGAGCTGCGCGAACGGTTGCTGGCCCGGGGACTGAAC
>JAQZAY010000300.1 GCA_029239415.1 Pseudomonas sp.
GCTGGAATCCCCCGACCCTCGCCGGGCTGGACCGCCAGCACGTCGAGCATTTCTTCGAAGGCCTGTGAGCACGGGAGTACGCAGATGCAAGATCTCGAACTGAGCGAAGAACAGATCATGATCCGCGACATGGCCCGGGATTTTGCCCGCGCCGAGATCGCGCCCCACGCCCAGGCGTGGGAAAAGGCCGCCTGGATCGATGATGCCGTGGTCAGGCAGATGGGCGAGCTGGGCCTGCTCGGCATGGTGGTGCCCGAGCAGTGGGGCGGCAGCTACACCGACTACGTCGCCTATGCCCTGGCCGTGGAGGAAATCGCCGCCGGTGACGGCGCCACCGGGGCCCTGATGAGCATCCACAACTCGGTGGGCTGTGGACCGCTGCTGGCCTATGGCAGCCCCGAGCAGCAACAGGCATGGCTACCGCGCCTGGCCACTGGCGAGGTGATCGGCTGCTTCTGCCTGACCGAGCCCCAGGCAGGCTCCGAAGCCCACAACCTGCGTACCCGCGCCGAGCTGCAAGGGGACCAGTGGGTCATCAACGGTGCCAAGCAGTTCGTCAGCAACGCGCGCCGCGCCGGGCTTGCCATCGTGTTCGCCGTGACCGACCCCGAGCTTGGCAAGAAAGGCTTGTCGGCCTTCCTGGTGCCGACCGACAACCCGGGGTTCGTGGTCGACCGCAGCGAGCACAAGATGGGCATCCGCGCCTCCGACACCTGCGCGGTGACCTTCGATGACTGCCGAGTCCCGGCGGCCAACCTGCTGGGCGAGCGTGGCAAAGGCCTTGCCATCGCCCTGTCCAACCTCGAAGGCGGACGCATCGGCATCGCCGCCCAGGCCCTGGGCATCGCGCGCGCCGCGTTCGAAGCGGCGCTGGTGTATTCGCGCGAGCGCATCCAGTTCGGCAAGCCGATCAACGAGCACCAGAGTATCGCCAACCTGCTCGCCGACATGCAGGTGCAGATCAACGCCACGCGCCTGCTGATCCTGCACGCTGCGCGCCTGCGCACGGCCGGCAAGCCGTGCCTGAGCGAGGCGTCCCAGGCCAAGCTGTTCGCCTCCGAGATGGCCGAGCGGGTGTGCTCGATGGCGATCCAGGTGCATGGCGGCTATGGATACCTGGAGGATTACCCGGTCGAGCGCTACTACCGGGATGCGCGGATCACCCAGATCTACGAAGGCTCGAGCGAGATCCAGCGGATGCTGATCGCGCGGGAGTTGCGGCACTACCCCCTATAGCACCAGGCAAGGGTCCTGGGCGCGCCGTGGTGGGTGATTGAACCGCTTCATCACGGCCATTTGCATTTACCCGTTGTAACAAGCTTGCATCCTGGATTAAGCTCGGGACCTCTACTGGAGAGCAACATGTCCGATACTACCTTCAACTTCGCTCGTCACACCGGTCGCACCCTGCGTCCTGTGCTGGCCGTGGCCGGTTGCCAGGCGGTTGCTCCTGCCAGCTTCTATTTTGGGTATTGGTTTAGCCACAGGCGCCGCTGATACCCACACCGGCGCCCACTTTCGAGGGGCCGCCGAACACGAGAATACTCAACCCCCGGTCGGCTCCCCGACCGGGGGTTTTGTTTTTCTGGCCGGCAAACACATTCATCACGAGGATTGATCCATGAACTACGTCACTTATACCTACCCAAGCACCCATGCATGGCGATTTAGCCAATCCCGTTCGGGCCAGCCTGCCGCCTCCGATCGGTCCATCCCCGGTGGCACTACACGATCCAATGCCCATACGGCCATTTGTCGAACACCTCGATAGGGCCGACTGCGCGGGACCGAACCCGCCGTCTGCCCAAGGAAACCGAACGCCATGCAATCGTCATCTCTCGCTCTGCCCCTGAACCAGCCTCAGGCTGCCAACACCGCCCTCAGCCAGCGTCTGCCCAGTGCGCACCTGCTCAAGCAGCAGATGCCGCTCTGCACTGCCCTCGCCCACCAGGTCGAAGACCATCGCCAGGCCGTGCGCGCCATCCTCGAAGGCCGCGATTCGCGCCTGCTGGTCATCGTCGGCCCTTGCTCGATCCATGACCCGCGCTCGGCGCTGGAATACGCCGACCGCCTGGCCGCGCTTGCCACCGAGGTGAGCGACCGACTGCTGCTGGTGATGCGCGCCTATGTCGAGAAGCCGCGCACCACGGTCGGCTGGAAGGGCCTGGCCTACGACCCGCACCTCGATGGCAGCGATGACATGCACGCGGGCCTGGCGCTGAGCCGAGGACTGATGCTCGGTATGCTCGAGCGCGGCTTGCCGATCGCCACCGAACTGCTGCAACCGATGGCCGCCGGGTACTTCGACGATCTGCTGGGCTGGGCAGCCATCGGTGCGCGCACCACCGAGTCGCAGATCCACCGCGAGATGGTCAGCGGCCTGGGACTGCCGGTCGGCTTCAAGAACGGCACCGACGGTGGCGTCGCGATCGCCTGCGATGCGATCCGCAGCGCGGCCCATCCGCACCGGCACTTCGGCCTCGACGCCATGGGCTACCCGGCCATCGTCGAGACCCTTGGCAACCCGGACACCCACCTGGTACTGCGCGGCGGCCACCAGGGCCCGAACTTCGACGCCGCCAGCGTGGAGCACGCACGCCAGGCGCTGGCCAAGGCCGGGTTGCCGGCACGGATCATGGTCGACTGCAGCCATGCCAACAGCGGCAAGGACCCGGCACGCCAGCCGGCGGTGCTCGAGGATGTCCTGGCGCAGCGCGCGGCGGGCGATCGCTCGCTGGTGGGGGTGATGCTCGAGAGCCATCTGTTCGATGGCTGCCAGGCGCTGGGCAAGGGGACGTTGAAGTACGGTGTGTCGATTACCGATGGTTGCCTGGGGTGGGCGTCGACCGAAGCCTTGTTGCGCCGGGCTGCGGGACAGGCTTGAGAAATTCGCGGGACCGGCTCAGCCGCGAACACCGGCGTAGCCGGTGCCAGACACCGCATCGACCTCTTCGCGGCTAAAGCCGCTCCTACAGGTCCGGCGTCGCTCTGCAGGTCGGCGCTGTATCTGTAGTACAGGCATGACACAGGCCAGGGAGCGACGCTGTAGCTGTGGAAGCTGGCTTGCCAGCGAATGGGGCACCGCACTAGGCCAGCCTTCATCAGCCCAAGACACCCCCGCCCATTTGCGATAGTCTTGGCGTTTTCAAGAAGGAGTATTTCCCAATGGCCAAAGCCACTGCCCGCCACATCCTGGTCGCCACCGAAGACAAGTGCAACGAGCTCAAGTCGCAGATCGAAGCCGGTGCCGACTTCGCCGAAGTCGCCAAGGCCAACTCCACCTGCCCGTCCAGCCGCCAGGGCGGTGACCTGGGTTCGTTCGGCCCGGGCCAGATGGTCAAGGAGTTCGACACCGTGGTCTTCAGCGCGCCGCTGAACGTGGTCCAGGGCCCGGTCAAGACCCAGTTCGGCTACCACCTGCTCGAAGTGACCAGCCGCCAGGACTGATCCATGCAAGCCAGGGATGGCGCGCTGATCGCGAGAGCTGCCAGGCGGCGGCTCCTGCGGTTTGCACATCCTTCAGGCAGTTTCCTGCCACGCATGCCCGGCCTGTCGCACCCTGCCGATTCCGGCCCGTCGCATGCCCCCATCGCCTACGGTGTCCCCGCTCTACCCTGCAAGTTTCCCCTCCGACTACGTCAACCCCGGCGTCCTGAAAGCAACAGCCTGCCCCGCCCGGCGCTCCAGACCGGCCAGTCGGACCCGCACGCCTGAACCTTACTTTTGTCAGCGATACAGCCAAGGAGTCCTCCATGAGTCTGCAAGGCAAGACAGCGATAGTCACCGGTTCCACCAGCGGTATCGGCCTGGGCATTGCCAAGGTACTGGCCAAGGCCGGGGCAAACATCGTCCTCAACGGCTTTGGCGATGCCCAGGTTGCCCTCGACGAAATCAGGCACCTGGGCGGCAGGGTTGCCCATCACTCGGCCGACCTTAGCGAGGTGGCCCAGATCGAGGCGCTGTTCGCCTACGCCGAGGCGCAGTTCGGCGCGGTCGATATCCTCGTCAACAACGCAGGCATCCAGCACGTGGCGCCGGTCGAGCAGTTCCCGGTAGAGGCCTGGGACAAGATCATCGCCCTCAACCTGTCCGCAGTGTTCCATGGCAGCCGGCTGGTACTGCCGGGCATGCGCGCGCGCAACTGGGGGCGCATCGTCAACATCGCCTCGGTACACGGCCTGGTGGGTTCCACTGGCAAGGCCGCCTACGTGGCCGCCAAGCACGGGGTGATCGGGCTGACCAAGGTCGTCGGGCTGGAGACAGCCGCCAGCAATGTCACCTGCAATGCCATCTGCCCCGGCTGGGTGCTCACGCCGCTGGTGCAGAAACAGATAGACGACCGCGCCGCTGCGGGCATCGATCCCCAGCAGGCGCAGCATGACCTCTTGGCCGAGAAGCAACCGTCGCTGGCCTTCGTGACGCCCGAGCACCTGGGCGAACTGGTGCTGTTTCTCTGCAGCGAAGCCGGTAGCCAGGTGCGCGGTGCGGCCTGGAACGTCGACGGCGGGTGGCTGGCCCAGTGACAGGCTAGAGTGCAGTAACGGCAGACAGGAGAACACGGCATGAACGATGGGCTCTGGCGTCCCTCGGGGACGCGGATCGAGGCCAGTCGGATG
>JAQZAY010000020.1 GCA_029239415.1 Pseudomonas sp.
CGAACTGCGGGCCAAGGGCCTGCTGGTCGAGAGCCAGGGTGCCCAGTGCGTGTTCCTCGAAGACTTCAAGACCGCCGATGGCGAGCCGTTGCCGGTGATCGTGCAGAAGGCCGACGGCGGCTACCTGTACGCCACCACCGACCTTGCCGCCGTGCGCTACCGCAGCAACGTCCTCAAGGCCGATCGCGCCCTGTACTTCGTCGACCAGCGCCAGGCCCTGCACTTCAACCAGGTGTTCGAGGTGGCGCGTCGCGCCGGTTTCGTCGGCCATCCGATGCAGATGGAGCACATGGGCTTCGGCACCATGAACGGCGCCGATGGCCGCCCCTTCAAGACCCGTGACGGCGGCACCGTCAAGCTGGTCGACCTGCTCACCGAAGCCAAGGAGCGTGCCTACAGCCTGGTGAAGGAAAAGAACCCCGCGCTGGCCGAAGACGAACTGCGCGCCATTGCCGAAGTGGTCGGCATCGGCGCGGTCAAGTACGCCGACCTGTCCAAGCACCGTACCAGCGACTACAGCTTCAACTTCGAGCTGATGCTCAACTTCGAAGGCAACACCGCGCCTTACCTGCTGTATGCCTACACCCGCGTGGCTGGCGTGTTCCGCAAGCTGGGCAAGGGCTTCGACGAGGTCGACGGCCAGATCGTGCTGCAGTCGGCTCACGAGCAGGACCTGGCCGCACGCCTGGCGCAGTTCGGCGAAGTGCTGAACAACGTGGCCGACAAGGGCACCCCGCACGTGCTGTGCACCTACCTGTACGACGTTGCCGGCCTGTTCTCGAGCTTCTACGAGAATTGCCCGATCCTGGCCGCCGAAACCCCGCAGCAGCAGCAGAGCCGCCTGCGCCTGGCTGCCCTGACCGGCCGTACCCTCAAGCAAGGCCTGGAGCTGCTCGGCCTGGAAACCCTGGAGCGCATGTAAGTTGGCCGCCAAGAAGAAACCCGCTCCCAAGCGCGGCGCCAGCCGGCACCAGGCGCCAGCCAAAGCGCCTGTTCCTGGCTGGGTATGGCTGGCCGTCGGTCTCAGCGTAGGCGCCTTCATCGTCTTCCTGATGAAGCTCGAGCCCGGCGGCGCCGACATCCAGCGTGCCAAGCCCGAGCAGCAGAAAGCCGAGAAGATCGCCGAGGCCAACAAGACCGCGCCCAGCCCCCAGCAGCCGGTCAAGCCCAAGTACGACTTCTATACGCTGCTGCCCGAATCCGAGGTCATCGTCCCGCCTGAAGCGGTGCCGGAAAAGACCCCGCCCGTGCCTGCGCAACCGGTCACCCCGGTGACGCCAGCCGAAGCCGCGAAGATCGATACCGCGCGCGCCCAGGCAGCATTGCTGGGCGAGACCCCGCCGCCGGCGCCACCGGTGATCAAGCCGGCCGCGACCACGCAGTTCTTCCTGCAGGCCGGCTCGTTCCGCAAGCAGGCCGATGCCGACAAGGTCCGCGCGCAGATCATCCTGCTCGGCCAGGCGGTCAAGGTAGAGTCGGGAACGGTGAAGGACGAAACCTGGTACCGCGTGCTGGTCGGCCCGTTCAGCAACCGTGAACAGCTGACCGTGGCGCAGAAGCAACTGGCTGGCAGTGGCTTCAGCAACCTGTTGCTGCAGCAGCGGCAGATTCGACAGTAAGCCTCGAAAAGAGGGCCCTGTCACCGGGAGGTGGCGGGGCCTTCCTGCATTCAGCGACGCTCGTAGTTGCGCTCGGAGATCTGCGTGTTGAGGGTCAGGAAGTCATACAGCACCCCGACCAGGAACAGGCCACCTGTGCACAGGTAGATCACGGCGGAAATCCACTTGGCCTGATAGAAGCGATGCAGGCCGAAAATGCCGGTGAAGGTCAGCAGCAACCATGCGACGTTGTAGTCCAGCCGCCCTGGCTGGAACCGTCTGTCGGCTTCGCGGTCCATGGCCGGGATCAGGAAGAGGTCGATCAGCCAGCCGATCCCGAACACGCCGAAGGTAAAGAACCAGATGGTCCCGGTGACAGGCTTGCCGTAGTAGAAACGGTGCGCGCCGGTGAAGCCGAAAATCCACAGCAGGTAGCCGATGACCTTGCTGTGGGTGTCGCTTTGCGGTGCTGCAGGTTGGTACGTATTCATCAATGCCCCTCGCGGGTTAGCTCGAAATTTTCTAACGAAAAATGTGACTTGCGACACTGGTGTCGACAGATGGTTTCCATCCAATCGACCAGCGGATCATTTTTTGATCAAAAAGCTGTTATAAAGTTGCGCGCCAACGCCCAACACAACAAACAAGAGCTTCGCCTATGCCACCTTTGTTCAAGACATGGCTGACCCTCTGCCTATTATTGCCCCTGGCCGCCCACGCCACCAACCGTGAGCAACGTCTTCCCAACGGCTTCACCGGCTATGGCGTCAGCGCCACGGTGAAGCGCGCACCTGTGCAACAGGTCAGCCAACGCGCACGTCCGGCCAATGCGGCCAAGGCAAGCAACCTGCCGGTTGCCTCGGCATCGAGCAAGCAGAGCAACGCTGTGCTCAGCCGCGCCGTCAACATGCTCGGCACGCCCTATCGCTGGGGTGGCAGCACGCCGGCCAAGGGCTTCGACTGCAGTGGCCTGGTCAAGTATGCCTTCAACGACGTGCAGAACGTCGACTTGCCACGTACTTCCAATGCCATGGCCAAGGGCCACGGCGTCAAGGTAGCACGCAAGGACCTCAAGCCCGGCGACCTGATCTTCTTCAACATCAAGAGCCGCCGGGTCAACCACGTGGCCATCTACCTGGGCAACGACCGCTTCATCCATGCCCCGCGCCGCGGCAAGCGCGTCAGCATCGATACCCTGAACAAGCCGTACTGGAACAAGCACTACGTGGTCGCCAAGCGCGTGCTGCCCAAAGAGCAGCCTGGCGGCCTGCGCCTGGCCAATCGCTAACCAGCACCGACGACCTGCGCCTGCTCAGGGCTGACCAGGCCCTGGGTCAGCAGGCCTTGCAAGGCAGAGTCCAGGGTCTGCATCCCCGCGCCCGCCCCGCTCTGCATCGCCGAATGCAGCTGCGCCAAGCGCCCTTCGCGAATCAGGTTGCGCACCGCGGGCGTGGCCACGAGCACTTCCCTTGCCGCTACCCGGCCGCCACCGACACGCTTGACCAGCTGCTGCGAAACCACCACGCGCAGCGAGTCGGCCAGCATCTTGCGCACCAGGGCTTTCTCCTCGGCGGCAAACACTTCGACCAGGCGATCGATGCTGCCCGCGGCCGAACGTGCATGCACGGTCGCCAGCACCAGGTGGCCGGTTTCCGCGGCCCGCAACGCCAGGCGGATAGTCTCGAGGTCGCGCAGCTCGCCGATCAGGATCACGTCGGGATCCTGGCGCAAGGCACTGCGCAGGCCTTGGGCGAAGTTACGGGTGTGGCGTCCGATCTCACGCTGGTTGACCAGGCTGCGTTGCCCGCTGTGGATGATTTCGATGGGGTCTTCAAGCGTGATGATATGCAGGGGGCGCTCACGGTTCAGCCGGTCGACCAGGGCCGCCAGGCTGGTGCTCTTGCCGCTGCCAGTGGGACCGCCGACCAGCACCAGGCCGCTGCTGAACCGAGCAATGAGTCGAAACACTTCTTCCAGGCCCAGCTCATCCAGCGTCGGCGCCTGCGCAGCTATCACTCGCAAGCAGGCCGCCGGCCCCCTGAGCTGCTCGGACAGGTTCAGGCGAAAGCGCCCAAGTCCAGGTAGCTCCAGGGCGACATCGAGCTCCCGGGCCTTGCCTGCACAGGGCTGCGAGGCCCGTTCGAGCAATTGCACCAGCCCCTCGCGCAGCACCGCCGGTTCCAGTGGCGGCAGGTCAAGGCGCCGCAGCTCGCCGTCCAGTCGCAGCATGGGCGATTCGCCCGCGGCCAGGTGCAGGTCCGAAGCCCCCGCCTTGACCGCCCGGGCCAAGAGTTCAGTCACGTCCATGAGACTCCCCAAAGGCTGCCAAGCAGGTAGAATGCCGCAGACTCCAGAAGCCCTCGGCGCCGATCAATGTCCACCATAGCAGACAATATCCTAGCCCTTGCCGCCCGCATCGACACCGCAGCAAAGGCTGCCGGGCGCGACCCGTCCACGGTACGGCTGCTGGCCGTGAGCAAGACCAAGCCGGCAGACGCGGTCCGTGAAGCCTACGCCGCCGGCGTGCGCGACGTGGGCGAGAACTACCTGCAGGAGGCCCTGGCCAAGCAGCAGGAGTTGTCCGGCCTGCCCTTGACGTGGCACTTCATCGGCCCCATTCAGTCGAACAAGACGCGAGCGATCGCCGAACATTTCGACTGGGTACATTCCGTGGACCGCCTGAAGATCGCCCAACGTCTTAGCGAACAGCGCCCTGCCGGCCTTGCGCCGCTCAACGTCTGCCTGCAGGTCAATGTCAGCGGCGAAGCGAGCAAGTCGGGCTGCGAGCCCGCCGACCTGGCCGCTCTTGCCCATGCCGTCTCCGCCCTCCCTGGCTTGCGCCTGCGAGGCTTGATGGCCATTCCGCAGCCCACCGATGACCGCGCCTTCCAGGAAGCCGCGTTTGCCAGGCTGCGCGAACTGCAGGAGCGTCTCGGCCTGGACCTCGATACCTTGTCCATGGGCATGAGCCACGACCTGGAGGCCGCCATTGCCCAGGGCGCGACCTGGGTCCGCATCGGCACCGCCCTGTTCGGTGCGCGTGACTACGGCCCTGCCTGAACCATGCTTTACTCACTCTTTCCCTCAAGGACCTGACATGAGCAAGACGCGTATTGCCTTTATCGGCGCCGGCAACATGGCCGCCAGCCTGATCGGCGGGCTGCGGGCCCAGGGCCTGGATGCCTCGCAGATCCGCGCCAGCGATCCCGGAGCCGAGACCCGTGCCAGGCTGCAGGCCGAACACGGTATCGATGTGTTCGAAGACAACGCCCAGGCCGTCGCCGGTGCCGACCTGGTCGTGCTGGCAGTCAAGCCGCAGGTCATGAAGGCCGTGTGCCTGGCCCTGCGGCCGCACCTGGCGCCCGACCAGCTGGTCGTCTCGATCGCCGCCGGCATCACCTGCGCCAGCATGAATGCCTGGCTCGGCGCCCAGCCGATCGTGCGCTGCATGCCCAACACCCCGTCCCTGCTGCGCAAGGGGGTCAGCGGTCTGTACGCCACCGCCGGGGTATCGGCCGCCCAGCGCGAGCAGGCCGAACAACTGCTCACCGCGGTGGGCCTGGCCTTGTGGCTCGAGCAGGAACAGCAACTGGATGCGGTGACTGCCGTGTCCGGCAGCGGTCCTGCGTACTTCTTCCTGCTGATCGAGGCGATGACCGCCGCTGGCGAAAAACTTGGCCTGCCGCGCGATACCGCCGCGCAACTGACTCTGCAGACTGCGCTGGGCGCTGCCAACATGGCCGTGGCCAGTGACGTCGATGCCGCCGAGCTGCGCCGCCGCGTGACCTCGCCGGCCGGCACCACGGAGGCAGCGATCAAGTCTTTCCAGGCCAACGGATTCGAACACCTGGTCGAGCAGGCACTGGAAGCCGCCGCGCGGCGCTCCGCCGAACTGGCCGAACAACTGGGCAAATAAGGAGCTCTAGATGAATGCACTGTCTGGCGCCATGATTTTCGTGGTGCAAACCCTGGTCAGCCTGTATCTGGTCATTGTCCTGCTGCGCTTCGTGCTGCAATTGGTCAAGGCTGACTTCTACAACCCGCTGAGCCAGTTCGCCGTCCGCGCGACCCAGCCGCTGCTCAAGCCGATCCGCCGCATCGTGCCGAGCATCGCCGGCCTCGATACCTCATCCCTGCTGCTGGCGATCATCATCCAGGCGCTGCTGATGGCGTTCGTGCTGATGGTCACCTATGGCACCTTCGGCAACGTGCTGCCTCTGCTGATGTGGGCCATCATCGGCATTACCTCGTTGTTCCTGAAGATCTTCTGGGTAGCGATGATCGTCATGGTGATCGTCTCGTGGATCGCGCCCAACAGCCACAATCCGGCTGCCGAGCTCGCCTACCAGATCAGCGAGCCGGTGCTCGCGCCCTTCCGCAAGCTGGTCCCCAACCTGGGCGGCATGGACATCTCGCCGATCTTCGCTTTCCTGGCGATCCAAGTGATCCAGTCGTTCGTCATGCCCCCGCTGGCAGCCTATGCCGGCATGCCGCAAGAGCTGTGGCGCATGATCTGATCCGGCCTGCGACACCGGCGGCAAGCTGTTGCTTGCCGCTGGGTGTAGCGGTCTTTAGACTTACGCCTCATTCACGCGTGAGCAGGGTCGATGTCCACTGTCTTTCCCGAAGATTCTGTCGGTCTGGTAACACCGCAACTGGCGCAATTCGATGAGCCCCTGGCCCTGGCCTGCGGGCGTTCGCTCAGTGCCTACGAGCTGATCTACGAAACCTACGGCACCCTCAACAGTACGGCCAGCAACGCCGTGCTGGTCTGCCATGCGCTGTCCGGACACCACCACGCCGCAGGCTACCACAGCGCCACCGACCGCAAGCCGGGCTGGTGGGACAGCTGCATCGGCCCGGGCAAGCCGATCGACACCAACCGCTTCTTCGTGGTCAGCCTGAACAACCTCGGCGGCTGCAACGGCAGCACCGGCCCGAGCAGCCCCAATCCCACCACCGGCAAGCCCTATGGCGCCGACTTCCCGGTACTGACCGTCGTCGATTGGGTGCACAGCCAGGCGCGCCTCGCCGATCGACTGGGTATCGCGCAATGGGCCGCCGTCGTGGGTGGCAGCCTGGGCGGCATGCAGGCCCTGCAATGGACCATCACCTACCCCGACCGGGTGCGTCACTGCGTCGATATCGCCTCGGCACCCAAGCTGTCGGCACAGAACATCGCCTTCAACGAGGTAGCCCGCCAGGCTATCCTCACCGACCCCGAGTTTCACGGTGGCTCGTTCCAGGACCAGGGCGTGATCCCCAAGCGCGGCCTGATGCTGGCGCGCATGGTCGGCCACATCACCTACCTGTCCGATGACTCGATGGGCGAGAAATTCGGCCGCGAGCTCAAGAGCGACAAGCTCAACTACGACTTCCACAGCGTCGAGTTCCAGGTCGAAAGCTACCTGCGCTACCAGGGCGAGGAATTTTCCGGGCGTTTCGACGCCAATACCTACCTGCTCATGACCAAGGCCCTGGACTACTTCGACCCGGCCGCCAGTCACGATGGCGACCTGGCCGCGACCCTGGCTGGCGTGACGGCCCACTACTGCATCATGTCGTTCACCACCGACTGGCGCTTCTCGCCTGCCCGCTCGCGGGAGATGGTCGACGCCCTGATGGCCGCGCGCAAGAACGTCTGCTACCTGGAGATCGATTCTCCTTATGGCCACGATGCCTTCCTGATCCCGACACAACGCTACATGCAGGGTTTCTCGAACTACATGAACCGCATTGCACTTTGAGGACAGCATGAGAGCCGATCTGGAAATCATCCAACAATGGATCCCTGCCGGCAGCCGCGTACTCGACCTGGGTTGCGGCAATGGCGAGCTGCTGGCCTCCTTGCGCGACCGCAAGCAGGTCACCGGCTATGGCCTGGAGATCGATGCCGAGAACATCGCCGCCTGCGTGGCCAAGGGCGTCAACGTGATCGAGCAGGACCTCGACAAAGGCCTCGGCAATTTCGCCAGCAACAGCTTCGACGTGGTGGTCATGACCCAGGCCCTGCAGGCCGTGGAGTATCCCGACCGCATCCTCGACGAGATGCTGCGCGTGGGCCGCCAGTGCATCATCACCTTCCCCAACTTCGGCCACTGGCGCTGCCGCTGGTACCTGGCGACCAAGGGCCGCATGCCTGTCTCGGACTTCATGCCCTACACCTGGTACAACACGCCGAACATCCACTTCTGCACCTTCGAGGACTTCGAGGCATTGTGCAGCGAGCGCCATGCCCGGGTCATGGACCGCCTGGCCGTCGACCGCTTGCACCGCAACGGGTGGGCCGGCCGGCTTTGGCCTAATCTTCTAGGAGAAATCGGCATCTATCGCGTCAGCAGTCCTGGCCTGCAGGAGCATCAGGTCGCGGTCTGACGCGCCTGACTGAGGAACCGGCCCATGCGTCGCCTAGCCCTGTTACTGTTCAGCCTGTGCCTGTCCATGCCCACGCTGGCAGCCGAGGCCGCCCGGCCCGACCGCCAGGAAGTCTTCGGCGACGTCACGGTCCACTACAGCGCCTTCACCTCCAGCATGCTGCAACCGGAGGTGGCCAGCGCAACCGGGCTGCTGCGCAGCAAGAACCAGGGCGTGCTCAACATCGCCGTGGTCAAGGATGGCAAGCCGGGCATGGCGGTGGTCAGCGGCACGGTGAAGGACCTTACCGGGCGCAGCAGCCCGCTGTCGTTCCGGCAGATTACCGACCACGGTGCGGTGTACTACATCGCCCAGTTCAAGATCGAGCAGCCGCAAGTCCTGATCTTCGACCTGAATGTCGAAACCGGCGGCCTCGCCCATCAATTCAGCTTCAACCAGGAAGTCTTCCCAGGCCAATGATCAATCTCCAGCAACTCGTACTGGCCAGCCACAACGCTGGCAAACTCAAAGAACTGCAGGCCATGCTGGGCGCATCCGTGCAGCTGCGTTCGATTGGCGAATTCAGCGCGGTGGAACCCGAGGAAACCGGCCTGTCGTTCGTCGAGAACGCCATCCTCAAGGCGCGCAATGCCGCGCGCATCTCCGGCTTGCCCGCCCTGGCCGACGATTCGGGGCTGGCGGTGGACTTTCTCGGCGGCGCGCCGGGCATCTACTCGGCACGCTACGCCGATGGCCAGGGCGATGCCGCCAACAACGCCAAGCTGCTCGACGCCCTGAAGGGCGTGCCTGAAGACCAGCGTGGCGCGCAGTTCGTCTGCGTGCTGGCCCTGGTGCGCCATGCCGACGACCCGCTGCCGATCCTCTGCGAAGGGCTCTGGCACGGGCGTATCCTCCAACAGGCCAGCGGCGAGCACGGCTTTGGCTACGATCCACTGTTCTGGGTGCCTGAGCGCGAATGCTCCAGCGCCGAGCTGAGCCCGGTCGAGAAAAACCAGCTCAGTCATCGTGCCCGTGCCATGGTGCTGCTGCGCCAGCGTCTGGGACTGGCATGAGCGGACGCGCTCCCAGCCAGCCGCTGCACCTTGGCGCCGCCGGCTTCAGCACCCAGCCCCCCCGGCTGGCGCTGCCCCAGCTGCCGCCGCTGTCGCTGTACATCCATATCCCGTGGTGCGTGCGCAAGTGCCCGTACTGCGACTTCAACTCCCACGCCGCCACCCCCGAGCTGCCCGAGCAAGCCTACGTCGATGCCCTGCTGGCCGATCTCGACCAGGAGCTGCCCGCGGTACATGGCCGGCCGATCAGCTCGATCTTCTTCGGAGGCGGCACTCCAAGCCTGTTCAGCGCCCTGGCCCTGGGCCGGCTGCTGGCCGGCGTCGAGCAGCGCATCCCGTTCGCGCCCGACATCGAGATCACCCTGGAAGCCAACCCTGGCACGTTCGAGCAGGAGAAATTCAAGGCCTACCGCCAGCTGGGCATCAATCGCCTGTCGATCGGCGTGCAGAGCTTCCAGCAGGCCAAGCTTGAAGCGTTGGGGCGCATCCACAATGGCGACGAGGCCGTGCGCGCTGCCGGCATGGCGCGCGCCGCCGGTTTCGACAACTTCAACCTCGACCTGATGCACGGCCTGCCAGACCAGTCGCTGGACGACGCCTTGGGCGACCTGCGCCAGGCCATCGACCTTGGGCCCACCCACCTGTCGTGGTACCAGTTGACCCTGGAGCCGAACACGGTGTTCTGGAGCCAGCCGCCGGAACTGCCCGAGGACGACATCCTCTGGGATATCCAGGAAGCCGGACAGACGCTGATGGCCGAGCATGGCTTCGCCCAGTACGAGGTGTCTGCCTACGCCCAGCCTGGGCGCGCCGCGCGGCACAACCTGAACTACTGGAGCTTTGGCGACTTCATCGGCATCGGTGCCGGCGCCCACGGCAAGCTCAGCCATCCCGACGGGCGCATCCTGCGCACCTGGAAGACCCGCCTGCCCAAGGACTATCTCAATCCGGCCAAGCCGTTCAAGGCCGGCGAGAAGCTGCTACCGGTGGACGAGCTGCCGTTCGAGTTCCTGATGAACGCCTTGCGCCTCACCCAAGGCGTGGACGCCGAGCTGTTCACCCTGCGGACCGGCCTGCCCCTGGAGCAGCTCGCCGCCGCGCGCCGCGAGGCCGAACAAAGAGGTCTTTTGCAGGTCGAAGCGGATCGACTGGTGGCCACGCCACGCGGCCAGCTGTTCCTCAATGACTTGCTGCAGTATTTCCTGACCTGAAGGACGACCCATGGACATGGTTTTTGATCTGCTCGCGACCGCTTCCCGCTGGAGCCGCGGTAACCTGTCGGAAATTTCGCTGGCGTTGGTAGGCTGTGTGCTGGTGTTGTTCGGCAGCGACATCAAGGGATGGGCCGAGCAGCGCATGGGCGGGCTGACGGGTGCCCTGAGGGTGCCGTTCATGGCCTTGCTGGTGACCATCGGCAGCGGCGCGGCGCTGATCCATGCGACGCCGTGGGTGGTGAAGGGACTCGGCCAGTTCAACAACTATGCGCTGGGGCCGGTATTGCTGGTGGTGCTGGTGCTGATCGGCGTGGTGGCCGACCGGCGCGGATGATGTGAAGGACACCGCCGTCACACGGACGGCGGCACCCTTGCGGGCGGTCAGTCGACCTTCTCGAACTTCAAGTCCCACACGCCATGCCCCAAGCGCTCGCCGCGGCGCTCGAACTTGGTGTTCGGGCGCTCGTCGGGGCGTGGCACATACGTGGCGTCCGCTGACTGGTTGCGGTAGCCAGGCGCTGCGTTCATCACTTCCAGCATGTGCTCGGCATACTGCTCCCAGTCGGTGGCCATGTGGAACACACCGCCCGCCTTGAGCTTGCTGCGCACCAGTTCGGCAAAGCCCGGCTGGACGATGCGGCGCTTGTGGTGACGGCTCTTGTGCCATGGATCGGGGAAAAACAGCATCAGCCGGTCGAGGCTGTTGTCCGCCACGCAGCGGTTGAGCACCTCGATCGCATCGCAGTCGTACACCCGCAGGTTCTTCAGGCCCTGGGTCAGCACGCCATTGAGCAGCGCGCCGACACCTGGACGGTGCACTTCGACACCGATGAAGTCCTGCTCTGGCGCGGCAGCGGCCATTTCCAGCAGGGAGTGGCCCATGCCGAAACCGATCTCCAGGGTGCGGGGCGCCGAGCGGCCGAACACCTGGTCGTAGTCCACCGGGCTGTCGACCAGGGGCAGGATGAACAGGGGGCCGCCCTGGTCCAGGCCGCGCTGCTGGCCTTCGGTCATGCGACCGGCGCGCATCACGAAACTCTTGATGCGGCGCTGCGGGCGCGCTTCGCCGTCGGAGGTGATCGGCGTTTCTTGCGATTCAGTCATCTGGGGCTCTTA
The DNA here is from genome assembly GCA_029239415.1 of Pseudomonas sp. Next base: position 11,356 of record JAQZAY010000020.1, read on the forward strand.
CTTGATCAGACCATCCAGCGGCGAGGAGGCGCTGGCATAGAGTTTCTTCGGCATGCGCCCGGCAAGATACGCCAGGCGGCCTGCAATGATGGCGTGCTTCATGGCCTCGGCCATCATCACCGGTTGCTGAGCGTGGGCGATGGCCGAGTTCATCAGCACGGCCTCGCAGCCCATTTCCATGGCAATGGTGGCGTCGGAGGCAGTACCGACGCCGGCATCGACCAGCACCGGGACCTTGGACTCCTCGAGGATGATCTGCAGGTTGTACGGATTGCAGATGCCAAGGCCCGTACCGATCAGGCCTGCCAGCGGCATGATCGCGATGCAGCCGGCTTCGGCCAGCTGACGGGCGATGATCGGGTCGTCGCTGGTGTAGACCATCACGTCGAAACCGTCCTTGACCAGCACCTCGGCGGCCTTGAGGGTCTCGATCACGTTGGGGAACAGGGTCTTCTGGTCGGCCAGGACTTCGAGCTTGACCAGATTGTGGCCATCGAGCAGCTCGCGGGCCAGGCGGCAGGTACGCACGGCCTCGACCGCATCGAAGCAGCCGGCGGTGTTCGGCAGGATGGTGTAGCGGTCTGGCGGCAGCACGTCGAGCAGGTTCGGCTCGCCCGGGTTCTGGCCAATGTTGGTGCGCCGCACGGCGACGGTGACGATCTCGGCGCCCGAGGCCTCGATGGCCAGGCGGGTCTGCTCCATGTCACGGTACTTGCCGGTGCCGACCAGCAGGCGCGACTGGAAGGTGCGTCCGGCCAGGGTAAAGGGCTTGTCGCTACGAACGTTGCTCATCGGTACTCCTCGGGAAAGTGAAGGGACTGCAGGTCGTTCGACAGGGCCTAGCCGCCGCCGATGGCGTGGACCACTTCGACCTGGTCGCCTTCGTTCAACAGGGTGCTGTCGTGCTGGCTGCGCGGCACGATATCCAGGTTGAGCTCCACCGCCACGCGACGACCGACCAGTTCCAGCCGGCCCAGCAAGGCGGCGACGCTTTCGCCTGAGGGTATTTCGTAGGGTTCACCGTTCAGTTGAATGCGCATGCACACGGCCACCGTTGTTCTTTGGGGCCCGCATTCTAGCCCCGATCACGGCTCGAACCCAAGGGCGGCCGACACCATTCGTCCCGATGGCTGACCGATCGGTCAGCCCAGGCGCCACGCCGCCAGGCCCAGGCACAACCAGCCGCCCAGGAAGCACAGGCCACCGATCGGCGTGACGATGCCGAGCTTGCCAAGGCCACCCAGGGTCAACAGGTACAGGCTACCGGAGAACAGCACGATGCCCATCGCGAACAGACCGCCGGCCCAGCCGGCCAGGCGCCCCGGCAGGTGGGCGGCGAGCAGGGCCACGCCCAGCAGCGCAAGGGCGTGCACCAGCTGGTAGGTCACGCCGGTCTGGAAGACCGCCAGGTAATCGGCGCTCAAGCGATTCTTCAGGCCATGGGCGGCGAAGGCACCCAGGGCCACCCCGGTGAAACCGAAAAACGCGGCAAGCATGAGGAAGCTGCGAAGCATGGGACGACTCCGTGGTAGGGGTCTGTATAATGGCCCGTTCCATCAGTCCGGCCAAGCGATTGCCCATGCTGTCATTCCTTATCCGCCGCCTTGTCCTTGCCCTTGCCTGGTTCGCCGCCGGCAGCATCGTGCTGGTTCTGGTGCTGCGCTGGGTACCCCCGCCCGGCACGGCGGTGATGGTCGAGCGCAAGATCGAATCCTGGTTCGACGGCCAGCCCATCGACCTGCAGCGTGACTGGGAGCCGTGGGACAAGCTCTCCGATGACCTCAAGGTGGCTGTCATCGCCGGCGAGGACCAGAAGTTCGCCACGCACTGGGGCTTCGACATTCCCGCCATCCAGGCCGCCTTCGCCCACAACGAGCGTGGCGGGGCGTTGCGCGGCGCCAGTACCCTCAGCCAGCAGGTGGCCAAGAACCAGTTTCTCTGGTCGGGCCGTAGCTGGCTGCGCAAAGGACTGGAAGCCTGGTTTACCGGGCTGATCGAGCTGTTCTGGTCGAAGGAGCGAATTCTCGAGGTCTACCTCAACAGCGCCGAATGGGGCGAAGGGGTCTTCGGCGCGCAGGCAGCGGCGCAGTACCACTTTGGCATCGACGCCAGCCGCCTGAGCCGCCAGCAGGCCAGCCAGCTCGCGGCGGTGCTGCCCAGCCCGCTGAACTGGAGCGCCAGCCGCCCCAGCCCCTACGTGGCGCGGCGGGCCAGCTGGATCCGGCAGCAGATGCGCCAGTTGGGCGGGGCGGATTACCTGACGCAGCTGGAGCATGCGCGCGGGCCGTAATATCCGGAAGTGTCGCCCCTCCTGCAAATGAAAAAGCCGCGTGCCCCTTCCGGGACACGCGGCTTTCTTGAAACGCTGCTTTCTTGAAACGCTGCTTTCGTGAACGCTGAAGTCAGGCCGCGATCAACGCCTTCACCTTGTTCATCGCGTTCTTCTCGAGCTGGCGAATCCGCTCGGCCGACACACTGTACTTCTCGGCCAGCTCGTGCAGGGTGGCCTTTTCCTCGGCCAGCCAGCGCTGGTACAGGATGTCGCGGCTGCGATCGTCCAGGCCCTGCAGCGCCTCGTGCAGGTTGCTGTTGGAGTTGTCGCTCCAGTCGGCGTCCTCGAGCTGCAGGGCCGGATCGTAGCGATGATCCTCCAGGTAATGCGCAGGCGACTGGAAGGCGCTGTCGTCATCGGCTTCGGCAGCCGGGTCGAAGGCCATGTCGTGGCCGCTCAGGCGGCTTTCCATCTCGCGCACTTCGCGGGGCTCGACACCCAGGCTCTCGGCCACGCGGTGCACTTCATCGTTGTTGAGCCAGGCCAGGCGTTTTTTCTGGCTGCGCAGGTTGAAGAACAGCTTGCGCTGCGCCTTGGTGGTCGCGACCTTGACGATGCGCCAGTTGCGCAGGATGAACTCGTGGATCTCGGCCTTGATCCAGTGCACGGCGAACGATACCAGGCGCACGCCCATCTCGGGATTGAAGCGCTTGACGGCCTTCATCAGGCCGACGTTGCCTTCCTGCACCAGGTCGGCCTGCGCCAGGCCGTAGCCGGCATAGCTGCGCGCGATGTGCACGACGAAACGCAGGTGGGCCATTACCATTTGCCGAGCGGCCCCAAGATCCTGCTCGTAATAAAGACGCTCGGCCAGATCACGCTCCTGCTCGGGCGTCAGCAGTGGAATGCTGTTGACCGTGTGCACGTAGGCTTCCAGGTTTGCACCGGGAACCAAGGCATAGGCAGGTTGCAACGAAGTGGTCATGCGAAAACCTCCGACTCACTGAACTCGTGCCCTAGGGCACTGCCAACATTGACCGGGACGCACCAGGCAAGTTCCCCGACAGGCCAATGCTGGCCAAAAAACATTATCGTGGTGCCAGCTCGTTCAAATGACGGGCCACCGCGATCCATGCACCGATATACCCTAACAATACTGCCCCGATCAAGAGCGACAGACCATCGGACCCTGGCACACCTGCCAGTGCGAAATCGCTGCCGTACAGCCCCGAAAGCCCTACCACGGCATCATTGAGCCAGTTCAGGCCAAACGCGAGGATGCCCCAGGCCAGCAGGCCGGCGCCCAGGCCGTATAGCGCACCCATATAGAGGAAAGGCCGCCGCACATAGCTGTCCGTGCCACCGACCAGCTTGATCACTTCGATCTCGGTCCTGCGGTTCTCGATGTGTAGACGAATTGTGTTACCAATTACCAACAGCAGCGCTGAAACCAGCAGAACGGTGAGGCCGAACACGAAACGGTCGCCCAGCTTGAGAATGGCCGCCAGGCGCTCGACCCACACCAGGTCCAGCTGCGCCACTTCGACCCGGGGCAGCTCCGCCAGGCGCTGGCGCAAGGCCTCGAGCGCGGGCTTGTCGACTTCGCTCGGGGTGACCACCACCACGCCGGGCAGCGGGTTGTCGGGCAGTTCGCGCAGTGCCTCGCCCAGTCCCGACTGCTGCTGGAACTCGTCGAGGGCCTGTTCGCGGCTGACATAGTCCGCTTCGGCGACCCCTGGCATGCCCTTGATCTGCTCACGCAGCGCCTCGCCATCACGGCTGCTGGCATCGAGCTGGAGATACAGGGAAATCTGCGCCGCGCGCTGCCATGATCCGCCCAGGCGCTCGACGTTGTTGAGCAGCAGCGACAAGCCCATGGGCAGGCTCAGGGCCACGGCCATCACCAGGCAGGTGAAAAGGCTGCCGATCGGTTGCTTGCCCAGCCGGCGCAGACTGTCGGCCAGGCTCGCGCGGTGGCTCTCGAGCCAAGCGTTGAGCAAGGTACGGAAATCCGGGCCGTCATCATCATGCTCGCCGCGCTTCTTCGGCTTTTTCGGTTGTTCCTCGGCGGCCTTCGGCGCGACGCGCTCGGATACCTTGGGACTGCGAGTACTCATTGGCCGGCCTCCCCGTCGCCGATCAGTCGACCGCGCTGCAAGGTCAGCATGCGGTGGCGCATGCGCGCGATCAGGGCCAGGTCGTGGCTGGCGATCAGCACGCTGGTACCCAGGCGGTTGATGTCCTCGAACACGCCCATGATCTCCGCGGCCAGGCGCGGGTCGAGGTTGCCGGTAGGCTCGTCCGCTAGCAGCAACGCCGGACGATGGACGATGGCGCGGGCGATGCCGACGCGCTGTTGTTGCCCGGTCGAGAGGTCGCCAGGGAACAGCTCGGCCTTGTCGGCCAGCGACACGCGCTCAAGCGCGGAGTCGACGCGCTTGGCGATCTCGAGCTTGGACAGGCCGAGGATCTGCAGCGGCAGGGCGACGTTGTTGAACACGGTCCGGTCGAACAGCAGCTGGTGGTTCTGGAACACCACGCCGATCTGGCGCCGCAGGAACGGAATCTGCGCATTGCTGATCTGGCCGAGGTCTTGCCCTGCCAGCAGCAGCTTGCCGCTGGTCGGGCGCTCCATGGCCAGGAGCAGGCGCAGCAAGGTGCTCTTGCCGGCACCGGAATGGCCGGTCACGAACAGGAATTCACCCCGGCGCACTCGAAAACTCAACTCATGCAGGCCAACGTGGCCATTGGGGTAGCGCTTGGCAACCTGTTCGAACCGGATCATGGATGCTCTCGCTCGGCAAACAAGGCCTTGACGAAGGATTCGGCTTCGAACGTGCGCAAGTCATCGATGCCCTCGCCCACGCCGATGTAGCGGATCGGCAAGCCGAACTGCTTGGCCAGGGCAAAGATCACCCCGCCCTTGGCGGTGCCGTCGAGCTTGGTCAGGGCAAGGCCGGTCAGCTCGACGCTCTGGTTGAAGTGCTTGGCCTGGTTGATGGCGTTCTGCCCGGTACCGGCGTCCAGCACCAGCAGCACTTCGTGCGGTGCATCGGCGTCGAGCTTGCCGATGACCCGGCGGACCTTCTTGAGCTCTTCCATCAGGTTGTCTTTGGTATGCAGGCGACCGGCGGTATCGGCGATCAGCACATCGATGCCCCGGGCCTTGGCGGCCTGCACCGCGTCGAAGATGACCGAGGCGGAGTCGGCGCCGGTGTGCTGGGCAATGACCGGGATCTGGTTGCGCTCGCCCCAGACCTGCAGCTGCTCGACCGCCGCGGCGCGGAAGGTGTCGCCCGCCGCCAGCATGACTTTCTTGCCTTCGAGCTGCAGTTTCTTGGCCAGCTTGCCGATGGTGGTGGTCTTGCCGGCCCCGTTGACGCCGACCACCAGGATCACGAATGGCCTGGACTGGGCATCGATCTGCAGCGGCTTCTCGACCGGGCGCAGCACGCCCGCCAGCTCGTCCTGCAGCGACTTGTACAGGGCGTCGCTGTCGGCCAGCTGCTTGCGCGCGACCTTCTGGGTCAGGTTGCGGACGATGGCGGTGGTGGCCTCGACGCCGACGTCGGCGGTCAACAGGCGGGTCTCGATCTCGTCGAGCAGGTCGTCATCGATGGCTTTCTTGCCCAGGAACAGGCTGGCCATGCCTTCGCCGATGCTGGCGCTGGTCTTGGACAGGCCCTGCTTGAGACGGGCGAAGAAGCCGGCCTTGGCTTCCTCGGTACGGGCTGGAGCTGGCGCCTCGGCGGGAACTGGCGCGGCGCCAGCCACAGGAGGGGCTACCTCGACCGGCTCGGCGGCAATGACGGGATCGACTTCCGGCGCCATTGCAGTAACGGCCGGCTCGGCGACTGGCGCGACACGCCCTGGAATGGCAGGTGGGGCATGCGGCTCGAGGTCTTCCACGAACGCGACCGGCTCTTCCTCGACCGGCAGCACCAGGTTGCTGACGGGCGGCGCGACCGGCTCGACGATCGGCTCGGCAGGCGCGGGCGCCGGGGCGACAGGCGCGGGAGCGGATACCTGAGGGGCGACGACAGGTGCCGGGGCAGCGGGTGCGGGCGCAACCGGCGCAGGTGGAACGGGCGCAGGGGGTTCTGCCACCGGGCTCTCTGCCAGCGGCGCGGCCTCGGCCACCGGTGCGGGCGCATCGGCTTCGCGCACGGGCTCGGCTGGCGCGGGCACCTGCTCGGCCGGCGCCTCGGGGGCTACGGGCTCGGGACCTTGTGGCTGTTCGGCGACAGGTTCCTGCGGCTTCTTGCGAAACCAGCTGAACAGGCCTTTCTTCTCGCCAGCCGCGGCCGGCGCTTTCTTGTCGTCGTTGGAACCAAACATGGAGGACGGCTATCTCAGGGTAGCGATGCGCCACCAGCGGCGCACCAGGAATTCTTTCAACGCAGAACAGACTATTTCCAATCCGCCTGGTTCATGCGCAATATTTTGTCGCGAGGCCCTGCGGGCCAGATCCGCGACAGGCATGGTCGCGAGACAATCGGATCAGTATCCTAGCACCTCCAGGCCCGCCGACGCTAAACCCACGCGGGCCGCCTCACAGGTTGAACACCGTATGAATGCTCTAGCCCGCCGCGCTGCTGGCCTGCTGCTCAGCACACTCTGCCTGCCGTTCGCGGCCCTTGCCGCCGATCCGCAACCCACCCACGAATTCATCCTCGACAACGGCCTCAAGGTGGTCGTGCGCGAAGACCATCGTGCTCCCGTGGTGGTCTCGCAGATCTGGTACAAGGTCGGCTCCAGCTACGAAACCCCAGGCCAGACCGGCCTGTCCCACGCCCTCGAGCACATGATGTTCAAGGGCAGCGCCAAGGTCGGCCCCGGCGAGGGCTCGCGGATCCTGCGCGACCTGGGCGCCGAGGAAAACGCCTTCACCAGCGACGACTACACCGCGTACTACCAGGTCCTGGCGCGCGACCGCCTGCCCGTGGCCCTGGAGCTCGAGGCCGATCGCATGGCCAGCCTGCGCCTGCCCGCCGACGAGTTCAGCCGCGAGATCGAAGTCATCAAGGAAGAGCGCCGCCTGCGCACCGACGACAAGCCCAACCAGAAGGCCTTCGAGCTGTTCCGTGCGATGGCCTACCCGGCCAGCGGCTACCATACCCCGACCATCGGCTGGATGGCCGACCTGGAGCGCATGAAGGTCGAGGAACTGCGCCACTGGTATCAATCCTGGTACGCCCCGAACAACGCGACCCTGGTGGTGGTGGGCGACGTCACCGCCGACGAGATCAAGGGCCTGGCGCAGAAGTACTTCGGCGCCATCCCCAGGCGCGCCGTGCCGCCGGCCAAGCTGCCGCTGGAACTGGCCGAACCTGGCCTGCGCAAGCTCACCCTGCGCGTGCAGACCCAGCTGCCGAGCCTGATCTACGGCTTCAACGTGCCGGGCCTGGCGACCGCCAAGGACCCGCGCAGCGTGCACGCCCTGCGCCTGATTTCCGCCCTCCTCGACGGCGGCTACAGCGCGCGCCTGCCCGCACGCCTGGAGCGCGGCCTGGAGCTGGTGGCCGGTGCCGGCTCCGGCTACGACCCCTTTACCCGCGGGGACAGCCTGTTCCTGCTCTCGGCAACCCCGAACGTGCAGAAGCACAAGACCCTTGCCGATGTCGAGAAGGGTTTCTGGACATTGCTCGACGAACTCAAGACCACGCCACCCTCGGCCGAAGAACTCGAGCGCGTGCGCGCCCAGGTGATCGCCGAGCTGGTCTATGACCGTGACTCGATCAGCAGCCAGGCCACCACCATCGGCCAGCTCGAGACGGTCGGCCTTTCGTGGAAACTGATCGACAGCGAACTGGACGAGCTCAAGCAGGTGACGCCCAAGGACATCCAGGATGCGGCCCGCACCTACTTCACCCGCGAACGCCTGAGCGTTGCCCATGTATTGCCCGAGGAAACCGTCCATGAGTGATCGCCGCGCACCCCGCCATCCCCTGCTGGCCCTCGCTACCCTGCTGCCGGTCTTCGCCATGGCGCTGTTCACCGCCGGTCCGGCGCTCGCCGATGCAGTCGCCGCACGCCCGGCCAATACCCTGCAGTCGCTGGCCGAGCTGGACGGCAAGCCCCCCAGCCGCCGCCAGTTGAACATCCAGGCCTGGAACACCGCCGAGGGCGCCCGCGTGCTGTTCGTCGAGGCCCGTGAACTGCCGATGTTCGACCTGCGCGTGACCTTCGCCGCTGGCAGCAGCCAGGACGGCGCCACGCCCGGCATCGCCAGCCTCGCCAACGCGATGCTCAACGAAGGCGTCGCCGGCAAGGATGTCACTGCCATCGCCCAGGGCTTCGAAGGGCTGGGGGCAGACTTTGGCAATGGCTCCTACCGCGACATGGCCGTGGCCACGCTGCGCAGCCTGAGCGCTGTCGACAAGCGCGAGCCCGCCCTCAAGCTGTTCGCCGAGGTGGTGGGCAAGCCGACCTTCCCGGAAGACGCCTTGGCGCGCATCAAGAACCAGCTGCTGGCCGGTTTCGAGTACGAGAAACAGAACCCGGCCCAGCTGGCGGGCAAGGCGCTGTATGCCAAGCTCTACGGCGAGCATCCCTACGCGAGCCCAAGCGACGGCACCCCACAGAGCATCCCGCCCATCACCCTCGACCAGCTGCGCGCCTTCCACGCCAAGGCCTACACCGCCGGCAATGCGGTCATCGCGCTGGTCGGCGACCTCAGCCGCGGCGAAGCCGAAGCCATCGCCGCACAGGTATCGAGCGCGTTGCCCAAGGGACCTGCCCTGGCCAGGCTGGCACAGCCGAGCGAGCCCAAGCCTGGCAGCACGCACATCGATTTCCCTTCCAAGCAGACCCACCTGATGCTCGCCGAACTCGGCATCGACCGTACCGATCCCGACTACGCCGCGCTGTCGCTGGGCAACCAGATCCTCGGTGGCGGTGCGTTCGGCACCCGCCTGATGAGCGAAGTCCGTGAAAAGCGCGGCCTTACCTATGGCGTCTACTCGGCGTTCACCCCGATGCAGGTGCGCGGCCCGTTCATGATCAACTTGCAGACTCGCGCCGAGCTCAGCGAAGGCACGCTCAAGCTGGTCCAGAATATCCTGGCCGACTACCTCGAGACCGGTCCGACCCAGCAAGAGCTCGACGATGCCAAGCGCGAACTGGCCGGCAGCTTCCCACTGTCCAATGCCAGCAATGCCAGCATCGTCGGGCAACTGGGGGCCATCGGCTTCTACAACCTGCCGCTGACCTGGATCGAAGACTTCATGCAGCAATCCCAGAACCTCACCGTCGAGCAGGTCAAGGCCGCGCTCGACAAGCACCTGGCGGCCGACAAGCTGGTCATCGTCACGGCCGGCCCGAAAGTGCCGCAGAAACCCTTGCCACCGCCTACTGAAAAACCCGCCGAGCAGCCGCTTGGCGTACCGGAGCATTAATGGCCAAGCCTTCCCAACCCGCCAGACCCAGCCAGGGCCAGGGCCACCTGCGCATCATCGCCGGTGAATGGCGCAGCCGCCGCCTGCCGGTGCCCGTCGGGGAGGGCCTGCGCCCGACCCCGGACCGGGTCCGCGAAACCCTGTTCAACTGGCTCGCCCCACATATCGAAGGCGCCCACGTGCTGGACGCCTTCACCGGGAGCGGTGCCCTGTACCTCGAAGCCTTGTCACGCGGCGCGGCCGAGGCCGTTGCGCTGGACAGCAACCCGGCGGCCATCGCCAACCTTCGGGAAAACCTGGAGTTGCTGCGCTGCCCGCGCGGCAAGGTGATCCAGAACGACGCTCTGCGCTACCTGCAAGGCGAGGTCAAGCAGCAGTTCGACCTGGTGTTCCTCGACCCTCCCTTCCACCAGGACCTGCTGGCCACCACCTGCGGCCTGCTCGAAGATCGCGGCTGGCTGCGCGAAAGCGCATGGATCTACACCGAAAGCGAAGCGGCGCCCTCCTCCTTGCAGATGCCGGGTAGCTGGCGGCTGCATCGGGAGAAAAAGACCGGGCAGGTCCATTACGCCTTGTGGCAACGCGGCTGACCACGATCTTCTGAAAGTCTGCCTGCAGCTCTAAGTACCGCAGGCAGATACCCACTTCCACAGAGACTGCTCCGACCCCATTGCTCGAGAGCAGCCTCGCCATGCCTCCACATCCGTTAGACAGTCCAACCCCTGCCCCTTCCGCTACCCCACGCTCCTTGCATCGCTTCACCCTTGCCAACGGGCTGAAGGTCTACCTGCGCGAAGATCGCCGAGTCCCCTTGGTCAGCGCACAAATGTGGTACCACGTAGGTTCAAGCTACGAACCTGACGGCCACACCGGTCTTTCCCATGCCTTGGAGCACGTGATATTCGAGGGTGGCAGCAAACTCGCGCCTGGGCAGTATTCCGCCCTGATCAGCCGCCTGGGTGGCGAACCCAACGCCTTCACCAACCGTGACGCCACGGTGTTTCCGGTCACCCTGCCTGCCAGCCGCGTGGAAATCGTGCTCGAGGTCCTGGCCGATGCCATGGCCAGTGCCAGGTTCGATGAAGCAGCGTTCACCCGCGAGCTCGACATAATCAAGGCTGAACGGCGAACGAGGCTTGATAGCACACCTTATGCCTTGGCCCTGGAACGGGCCCGGTTGCTCGCTCACGGGGCCAGCCGTTACGCCACGCCCATCATTGGTCATCCTCAAGACCTGGAACAGATGACCTACGCGAACGTGCGGGTCTGGTACCAAAGCTGGTATCACCCAAACAACGCCACCCTGGTGGTGGTTGGCGCTATCAGTCCCGAGCGCCTGCGGGTCCTGGTCGAACGCCATTTTGCCGGGCTGCAGGCCAATCGCCTGCCACCCCGTGAAACGCCCAGGGAAAGCGCTTCGCTGGAACAGCGCAGCCAGACAGTCGCCGCGCCCGGGATGCGACCGGGGGTGATCATGACCTTCAATACCCCTGCCCAGGCCACCGCCCGCACCCCTGAAGTAGCCTTGGCGCTGCGTCTGCTGGCTGTGGTGCTCGCGGTGGGCGCCAGCTCGCGGCTTTACCGCCGTCTCGTGCGCGGCGCAAAAGCGCTGGCCGTCAAGGCTGAATATGAATACCTGCAACGTGGCGACGGCTTGTTCATCGTCAGCGCGATTTCCAGCGGCGCACCCGAAGAGATGGCCTCCCTGATCTGGCATGAGCTTGAGGTGCTTCGCCAGACCCCGCCCGAAGAACAAGAGCTCAAGCGGGCCAAGGCCAGCCTGCTGAGCGCTCAGATCTTCGAACAGGATGACATCGCCCAGCAGGCATCGACCATCGGTGCCTATGCCACCAGCGGCCTGGACCCCGACCTGCCAGGCACCGAGCCGCAAGCGATCGAAAACCTCACGGGTGAGCACCTGCGGCAAGCAGCGCACGAATACTTCACCCGACGCCGTCTGGCGGTCACCTACATGCACGACAAGGAGCGCTCGCATGAATGACTCG
>JAQZAY010000301.1 GCA_029239415.1 Pseudomonas sp.
GAACCGACAAGTTATCCACAGACAATGAATTCCTGAGCGCATTTCGCACAGTCCTGTACGCGGCCACAGGCTTGCGCACAGTTCCTGTGGAGCACCTTGTGGATAACCGGTTAGCCTATGTGCCAGGCCCCGGCAGCACTGGGCCCTGGCCCAACTGTATGTTTTTTGATCAGTCTTTTCGGCCCCCGGCCGTTACGCCATCCTGCACTATGCTCAACACCCTCTCCCATCTGCTCGAGGAATGCCCTGATGTCGTCCAGAACCGCTTTGATAATTGGTGCATCCCGTGGACTGGGCCTCGGCCTGGTACAACGCTTGCGTGAAGACGGCTGGCAAGTCACCGCTACCGTGCGCGACCCGCGCCACCCCGGCAAACTGGGCGAGGAGCCCGGCGTGCGCATCGAAACCCTCGACATGAACGACAGTACCCAGCTCGAGTCCCTGCAGAACAGCCTGAAAGGCGAAGTCTTCGACCTGGTTTTCGTCAACGCCGGGATCATGGGCCCCCACCCGCAGGACCCTGAAGTCGTACAGCTCAAGGACGTCGGCGAGCTGTTCATGACCAACGCCGTCGCCCCGATTCGCGTGGCCCAGCGCCTGGTGGGCCAGGTTCGCGAGGGCAGCGGGGTGCTGGCGTTCATGAGTTCGATCCTTGGCAGCGTGGCCATTCCCGACGCCGTCGAGGTATGCCTGTACAAAGCCAGCAAGGCCGCGCTCAACTCGATGATCAACAGCTTCGTGGTGCAACTGCAACGCCCCGACCTCTGTGTGCTGGCCATGCACCCGGGCTGGGTGAAGACCGACATGGGCGGCGAAAACGCCGAGATCGACGTGCTTACCAGCACCCGAGGCATCCTTGAACAGGTCAAGTCTCAGGCCGGCAATGGCGGCCTGCGCTTCATCGACTACAAGGGCCAAGCCCTCATCTGGTGAATTGAAAGCCGCCCGGCGAGGCAGTAGACTCGATGCCTCGCCCCCGCGGCGGACCTGGATCAGCAGACAGGGCAACACTGAGCTGGCTTACCTGAACCCATTTTCAGAGGAGCCGGCACCATGCCTGCGACCCGCACCTGGTTGAAACATCCCCTTGCCATCTTCACCGCCAACAACCTGGACGCCCGAGGCGGACTGGTCATCGAAGAGGGTCGTATCAGCGAAGTCCTGGCCCAGGGCCAAAACCCCAGCGCTCCCGTCGCGCAGGTATTCGACGCTCGTGAGCATGTCGTCTTGCCTGGGCTGATCAACACGCACCATCATTTCTACCAGACCCTCACCCGCGCCTGGGCCCCGGTGGTCAACCAGCCGCTGTTTCCCTGGCTCAAGACGCTTTACCCGGTCTGGGCACGCCTGACCCCGGCCAAGCTCGAGCTGGCGACCCGAGTGGCGCTGGCCGAGCTGTTGCTATCCGGCTGCACCACCGCAGCCGACCACCATTACCTTTTCCCCGAAGGCCTGGAAGATGCCATCGACGTGCAGGTACAGAGCGTGCGCGAACTGGGCATGCGCGCCATGCTCACCCGCGGCTCGATGAGCCTGGGCGAGGCCGAGGGTGGCCTGCCGCCCCAGCAGACCGTGCAGCAGGGCGAAGTGATCCTGGCCGACAGCCAGCGACTTGTCAGTAGCTATCACGAGCGTGGCGATGGCGCGCGCATCCAGATTGCCCTGGCGCCCTGCTCACCGTTCTCGGTGACCACGCAGATCATGCGCGACAGTGCCGCCCTGGCCGAGCAGCTCGACGTGCGCCTGCACACCCACCTGGCCGAAACCCTCGATGAAGAGGACTTCTGCCTGCAGCGATTCGGCCTGCGCACGGTTGACTACCTCGACAGTGTCGGCTGGCTTGGGCCGCGCACCTGGCTGGCCCATGGCATCCACTTCAACCCCGAGGAAATCGCCCGCCTGGGCGCTGCCGGCACCGGCATCTGCCATTGCCCCAGCTCGAACATGCGCCTGGCCTCGGGGATCTGCCCGACCGTGGACCTTGAAGCCGCCGGCGCGACGGTGGGCCTGGGCGTGGACGGCTCGGCCTCCAACGACGCCTCCAACATGATCCTCGAGGCCCGCCAGGCGCTGTACCTGCAACGCCTGCGCTTCGGCGCCGAGCAGATCACCCCGCAACGGGCCCTGGGCTGGGCGACCCGCGGCTCGGCGAAGCTGCTGGGCCGACAGGACATCGGTGAGCTGGCGGTCGGCAAGCAGGCTGACCTGGCACTGTTCAAGCTCGACGAGCTGCGCTTCTCGGGCAGCCACGACCCGCTGTCGGCCTTGCTGCTGTGCGGCGCCGACCGCGCCGACCGGGTGATGGTCGGCGGCCAGTGGCGCGTCATCGATGGGCAGATCGAAGGCCTGGACATCAAGGGCCTGATCGCCGACCACCGCCAGGCCGCGGCCCGGCTTGTCGCTGGCTGAGTCTCAAAGGCCAAGCAGGGCCAGCATGATGAAGGTGGCGAACAGCACGAAGTGGGTCATACCCTCGATCGCGTTGGTCTGGCCATCGTTGAGGTTGATGGCGCTGACGATCAGGGTGATGGAGATCATCACCGTCTGCACCGGCGTCATCGCCATCTGGAAAGGCTGGCCGGTATAGAGTGCCATCGCCTCCATCAGCGGCACGGTGAGGATGACCGTCGACAGCGAGGCGCCCAGGGCGATGTTGACCACCGACTGCATGCGGTTGGCCAGCGCCGCGCGCAAGGCCGTGAGGATCTCGGGCGCGGCGGAGATCGCCGCGACCACGATGGCCATCAGCACCGGCGGTGCGCCGCTGCCTTCGAGGCCGTAGTCGAGGGCTTGCGACATGACTTCGGCGAGCAGGCCGATCACCACCACGCCGCACACCAGGATCGCGATGGACCGGGTCTTGCTGTCCTGGGCCACCGGCGCCTGCGCGGGGCGGCGCTTCTTCTGCGGATAGCTGTAGCTGAAGAAATAGCTGTGCGGGCCGACCTGCATGCGCAGGAACAGCGCATAAAGCACCAGCATCGCGGCGATGGTAAAGCCTGAGTACAGCTTCCAGTCCCCCTTGGGGATGAACTCGGGCACCACCATCGACACGCCCATGGCGGTCATGATCATCACGCTGTAGGTACGCGCCGAGTCATCGTTGTAGGACTGCTCGCCATGCTTGAGCCCGCCCATCAGCGCGGCCAGGCCGAGGATGCCGTTGATATCGAGCATCACCGCCGAGTAGATGGTGTCGCGTACCAGTGTCGGCGAGGCCTGGTTGCTCATCATGATGGCCAGTATCAACACCTCCACCAGTACCGCGCTGAGGGTCAGGATCATGGTCCCGTAGGGGTCGCCTACGCGCTCTGCCAGCACTTCGGCATGCTGCGCCACGCGCATCGAGGCGCAGACGATGGCCGCCACCAGTACCACGCCGGCCAGCAGTGCCACGCCATGGCCATGCCCGACCAGCTGGGGCTCGAGGGGCCAAGCGACGGCGGCAAGGACGATCGCCAGCAGTAGGAATCTTTCCTGTTTCAGTAGTTCGAGCATTGGCGGTCCTCCAGATCTGCATAGGGACTGCAACGACGACCCAAGGGTTCAAGGCGACCGGTACCCGCTTGCCGGACAACCTCTAGTAGAATGGTCGCAACCGTTCCTGATCGAGATTCGAACACCATGTACGACTGGCTGAATGCCCTGCCAAAGGCCGAACTGCACCTGCACCTCGAAGGCTCGCTCGAGCCCGAGCTGCTGTTCGCCCTGGCCGAACGCAACAAGATCGCCCTGCCCTGGGCCGATGTCGAAACCCTGCGCGGCGCCTACGCCTTCAACAACCTGCAGGAGTTTCTCGACCTGTACTACCGGGGCGCGGACGTACTGCGCACCGAGCAGGACTTCTATGACCTGACCTGGGCCTACCTGCAACGCTGCAAGGCGCAGAACGTCATCCATACCGAGCCCTTCTTCGACCCGCAGACCCACACCGACCGTGGCGTGCCGTTCGAGGTGGTGCTCGATGGCATCAACCAGGCACTCAAGGATGGGCGCGAACAGCTGGGCATCGGCAGCGGCCTGATCCTGAGCTTCCTGCGTCACCTGAGCGAGGAAGAAGCACAGAAGACCCTCGACCAGGCCCTGCCCTTCCGTGATGCCTTTGTCGCCGTGGGCCTGGACAGCTCCGAAAAAGGCCATCCGCCCAGCAAGTTCAAGCGTGTGTTCGACCGCGCCCGTGGCGAAGGCTTCCTGACCGTTGCCCACGCCGGCGAGGAAGGCCCGCCCGAGTACATCTGGGAAGCCCTCGACCTGCTCAAGATCCAGCGCATCGACCACGGCGTGCGTGCTATCGAGGACGAGCGCCTGATGCAACGCATCATCGACGAGCAGATCCCGCTGACCGTCTGCCCACTGTCCAACACCAAGCTGTGCGTGTTCGAGCACATGGGCCAGCACAACATTCTCGATATGCTCGAGCGTGGCGTGAAGGTGACCGTCAACTCGGATGACCCGGCCTACTTCGGCGGCTACGTCACCGAGAACTTCCATGCCCTGCACACCCACCTGGGCATGACCCAGGACCAGGCTCGCCGCCTGGCGCAGAACAGCCTGGATGCGCGGCTGGTCAAATAGCCCT
>JAQZAY010000302.1 GCA_029239415.1 Pseudomonas sp.
CGGGTCGCGAAAATCCCGGTTGAAGTAGTAGTTGCGCAGTGTCAGCCCCGTCCTGGCATCTTCGAAGAAGCCTCCATCCTCGGCAGAGGCCTCCAGGCTCAGGCATGACATCAATGACACCGTCAGGGCGGTACGGACAGGCGTGCAGAACGTGTCGATCATTATTATTGTTCTCCGTTTTTCTGGCGGCAGCCGCCCTCGCGGGCCAGGCACGGACCGTCGAGGGGAGACTGCGATGAAGTGCCCGGGCTTGGGCGATCGAAGACAGCGGTCAGCGCATTGGCGGGGAACTACGGATTCGCCATCACCGGCCGTACCGTGCTGGATGCAGGTTTGAGCAGCAACAGGCAACCCGCCGCAATCACGAAGACGCTGGCGAACACGCCATACAGGTGCAGGGGCTGCCAGCCATCATCGAGCAGGACGCCGGCCACCGTCGGTGACAGGATCGCGCCGATCCGGCCGATGCCGATGCCCCAACCAACGCCGGTAGCGCGCACCGAAGCGTCATAGACCACAGGCGACAACGCATAGAGCCCGGCCACACAGCCGTTGGAGAACAGCCCGATCAACAGCCCCAGCGCGAGCACGCCGCTGACCGATGAGCCACTGACCACGAACAGCACCAGCAAACCGGCGGTAATCAGCATGAACAGCGCCAGCACCCGGCTCAGAGGCCAGCGCGAGGAGAGACCGCCGATCAACGCCGCGCCGAGGATGCCGCCGACGCTCAGCAGGACCCCGCCAGTGATGCCCTGCTGCGCCGACAGGCCGGCGGCAACCAGCAGCTTGGGTGTCCAACTCATGACGAAATAGAAACCGAACATCACCAGGAAGAACAGCAGCCAGATCACCAGGGTGGTCCGGCGCATGGCGGGCGCCAGCAACTGCCCGAACCCTGTGGCGGCACCCGCCTCTCGAAGTGTCGGCGCAGGTAATTGCTGCAGCGCAGGCTGCCCTAGTTTCGCTGCCAGTCGATTGATTCTTGCCAGTGCATCGGGCGGACGACGCATCAGTAGGAAATCCAGCGATTCGGGCAGCCACAGCAGTACCAATGGAATCACCAGCACGGTGACGATGCCGCCGAACAGAAAGACCGAGCGCCAGCCCCAGTGGCCCAGCAGCCATACCGCCAGCAAGCCGCCAAGCGTCGCGCCCAAGGCATACCCGGTAGATTGCAGGCTGACCGCCAGGCCGCGCCAACGCTTGCTGGCATACTCGCTGGCGATCACGTTGCTGCTGGCCAGGATGCCGCCTATCCCAAGCCCCGTCAGACCTCGCAGCAGCGCCAGCTGCAAAGGGCTCTGACTCAGCGCCGAGAGCAGCATGCCGACGCCCGATATCACCAGGCACGCGAGTATCAATGGACGTCGCCCGAAACGGTCGGCCCAGGGTGCGATGAACAGCGACCCCGCCGCCATGCCGAACAGGCCGGCGCTCAGCAGCAGTCCCACCTGGGCCCCACTGAGCCCCCACTCCGCAGACACCGAGGCGGCAGTAAAGGCCATGACCAGCACGTCAAAGCCATCGATCATGTTCAGCACGATGCAAATGCCGATGGCCAGGCACTGGAATCGACCCATCGAGTCATTGTCCAGATGCTGCTTGAGCGCATTGTTCATGGGGTTACCTGCTGACCGGTGCTGGCCCCAGGTGAAAAGACAGACGCACACACGTACGTAAGACGACTGGGACCGTGATGGTTCCGCGCCCTTGGCAAGCCGTTCATGACTGAACCCTTTTTGTAATTGTTATCGCATACGGCAAGGAGGGCTCCCGCCGTTGTCAGGCGCTAATCAACCAGACAATGGATCCATAGGCAACTGGGTAAAGCCAGGCGGAATGGCGATTCACGATGAAAATAGAAAATAACAAAGATAATTTTTTTAATAGTTCTTATTTTTCAATGTATTAACCATTTTACAAAATCGTTCGTTTATCGCACAGAGGATTCTTTATGGATCCATAAGATTCACCTACCACGTTCGAAGCCTCTCCCAGAACGGGTGCCGTTGAGCAGACGACGCCGGAACGACCCGCTGCGCCTGCAAGTCTGACCTGTATCGACTCATTGAAAGGTACGGCGCAATGGACAAGACGATCACCGTGGACCAACTGGCTACCACCGACCTTGGCTCCATCAACGAGATATGGCTCGTCGGGTCTCATGCCCAGTCATGCCTGTGGCGTGGCGAACAGGTCTTCACCCACGAGATGCTCAGCGAGGGCACCCACGACCAGAATGTCCGGCGCCTGTGCGTGCAGTGGGTCAACCCTGACGATCAGGCCGCGGTGGCCAGCGTCGAGGTGATCGTGCGCGAACGGCTGGAAGAGTTGGGAAGGAACGGCGAGTTTTATCCGGCAGAGAAGGTGGACACCCATCGATAATCGTGCTGCAGCGCTGTAAAGGAAAAGGCCTATCGGCTAGCCATGAGGGCTGGCCCACCCACCTGCACCCTCTCCCTGATCTCCGTGACGCCGGCAAGCCAGGCTCGGCAATCCTTGCACCCGATAAGCTGTCCGCCCCAAGGCCCACACAACCGCTCGCCTGCTTGCCAGGCTTGTCTGCCAACCCCGCAGTAACGGCGCCCACGTTGCGTTATCCTCCCGTAAGCATCCTTCCAGGCCGCAGACACGATCGAAGCCGTTGATGTGCAAATTCAGCTAGCAGGATTTCCTATGAGTGCAGTGATCGGCCAGAAGCTACAGAGCAGTCGCAAAGAGCTTCTGGATATCGGGCTTCGCAACAACATGCTCAATTTCCGCAAGACCGCCAAGACGAGCAGTCCGAAGAGGTGTTCAAGACCCTCTATCGCCAGGAAAAGGCCATGACCTTCGCGCCCATGGCCCGCAAGAAACTGGCGGAGCTGGTCAAGGCTTCCAGGCCGGCAGAGGAGGGGGAGGAGGAGACCGATACCCCCGGCGACGAAGAGTTGCTGCATGAGCTGGACAGCCTGGACTGGAACGCCGTCGCTGACGACGCAGGCGAGGATGACACGGGCAAGGCCCGGCGCCATCTCGATACGCGCTTGCAGACGGCCCTCGAGGATGATCGGCTTTTCCTCCAGCTGTTGAAGATCCATACCGAGGCCAAGGGCTTCATCGAGGAGCAGGGCGTCAACACGCTGTACCTGTCCCTTGGCTTTCTGCATTGGTACGAGGCGGACAGCTCTGAAAACCTGCGCAAGGCGCCTTTGATCCTGCTGCCCGTCACCCTTGAGCGCAGCGGGGCCAAGGATGCGTTCAAGCTGAGGTACTCCGGCGACGAGCTGATGCCGAACCTGTCCCTGGTCGCCAAGCTCAAGACCGACTTCGGCCTGGACCTGAGCGCCTGTGCGTTCGACGAAGAGACCTTCGACGCTGAAGACAACAGCCTGGATCGCTTCTTCAGCGATGTGGCTGCCGTGGTCGGCAAGCACGCGCGCTGGAAGGTGGCCAGTAACGAAATCGCGCTGGGTTTCTTCTCGTTCGGCAAGTTCCTGATGTTCAAGGATCTCGATCCGAAGAGTTGGCCAGAAGACAAGCAACCCGATGCCAACCCGGTGATGAGGCGCCTGCTGGGCCCGGGCTTCGGCGACCTGCGCGCGGCGTATCCAGAGGACGTGAATATCGACTCGGTGATCAAGCCGGGCGAAGTGCGTTTCGTCAAGGATGCCGACAGCAGCCAGACCGAAGCCATCCTGGAGGTGCGCGAAGGCTCCAACCTGGTCATCCAGGGCCCGCCGGGCACGGGCAAGTCCCAGACGATTACCAACATCATCGCCGAGCTGATCGGGCAGAGGAAAACGGTACTGTTCGTGGCCGAGAAGATGGCGGCCCTGGAGGTGGTGAAGCGCCGCCTGGATGAAAGCCATCTCGGCGACGCGGTACTCGAGCTGCACTCGCACAAGTCCACCAAGCAGTCCGTGCTCAAGGAGCTGGGGCGAACCCTGGACCAGGGGCGGCCCCTGGCCAAAGGCGCAGAGGGCGACCTGGCCAGCCTGAAGGCGCTGCAGGATGCCCTCAATCATTACTGCGAAGCCGTCAGCGCGCCGGCGGGGGCGAGCGGCTTGCCCTTCATCGATGTGCTTGGCCGCTACCTGAAGCTCAAGCGCGTCCATCCCGGACTACCGGTGATCCCGTTCGGCCCGATGGCCGGCTGGAGTTTCGCCGAGCAGCAGAAGCAGCGAGAGCTGGTCGAGGAACTGGTGCTGCACCTCAAGGCGATGGGCCGGCCCGATCGCAGCCCGTTCTGGGGCAGCCAGCGGACCTTTTTCTCACCCATCGAACTAGGCACTGCCGATAAGGCATTGCAGTCGGCGATCTCCCACCTCGACGCCCTGCAATCCGCCACGGCCGCGCTCTCCGAGCGATTGATGCTGGCCCAGCCGGCCACCCTGGCGGACGTCGATGTGGTCTGCCGCGCTGCACGGCGTGCGGCGCAGGCCCCGCGGCTCGAGGGCATCAAGATCTCCACGGGCGAATGGCAATCGCGTCGCGACGCCATTGGCGAACTGCTCGAGGCGGGGGAGAAGATGTCTGCCTGTCGCGAGCAGTTCGACAAGCAATTGATCGACGCCGCCTGGGAGCAGGATCTCCTGGAGGTTCGCCAGAACCTGCTGGCCTACGGCGACAAGTGGTGGAGAATCTTTTCCGGGCGCTTCCGCGCGTCGCGTACTCGCCTGCAAGGGCTTGTCCGCGAGGCCTTGCCCAAGAGCAATGCCGGCATGCTCGAGCTGGTCGACGCGGTCTTGACCTACCAGCAGAACAAGAAGGTGTATGACCAGCACGAAGCCCTGGGCAGCGCGCTGTTCGGCGCCCAGTGGCAAGGCCAGAAAACCGATTGGGCCGTGCTCGAGCGCCTGAGTGCCTGGGTGATCCAGTTGCATGACGACCTGGGCAACGGGCAGATCCCCCAGGGCATCCTCGCCTTCCTGGCCGGACACTGTGATACCACGGGGCTGGGCGATGCCGTCGCTGGCGTGGAGCAGCAAGCCAGCGGGCTGGACAAGGCGATTCGTGAATCGCTGGAGGTGACCGGCATGCAGGAGGCGAACGCCAAGGCCGACGTCAGGCAACGCACCCTGCCTGACCTGGAAGCGCGCCTGCAGGAGTGGCAAGGCAACCTCGACGCGCTCTACCCGATGTCGCGATTCAACGTGCTCGCGGCACAGATGCGCGCCGCCAACCTGGGCGAGCTGCTCGACATCGCCATCAGCAGTGACGAGCACCAGAGCCTGACCGCCATCCTGGATTTCTCCTGGTACGCAGGCCTGGTGCAAGCGGTGTATGCCCAGAACCCATCGCTCCAGCAGTTCGACCGGATCAAGCATGAGCACCAGATCGCGCGCTTCAAGTCGCTCGATCTCGCCTCCCTCAATCACGCCCAGACCTCCCTGGCCAAGCAGGCGTGGGAGGGCATGCCCAATATCAACCAGCCCGGTGAAATGGCGGTACTGCGTGCCGAGCTGAACAAGAAACGCCGCCATATGCCGATCCGGCAATTGATCGAGAAGGCCGGGCGCGCGATCCAGCAGATAAAACCGGTGTTCATGATGAGCCCGATGTCGATCGCCAACTTCCTCCCGCCCGGCAAGGTCGAGTTCGACGTGGTGGTGTTCGACGAAGCCTCCCAGGTGAAAGCCGTCGATGCCTTTGGCGCGATCATGCGCGGCAAGCAGGTGGTGGTCGTGGGTGACACCCGCCAGATGCCGCCTACCGACTTCTTCAGTCGTGATGTCGAGCTGGACGACGAAGAAGGCGCGACCGCCGACATCGAAAGTATCCTGAGCATGTTCAAGGCCGCCGGCAGCCAAGAGCGCTACCTGCGCTGGCACTACAGGAGCCGGCACGAGTCGTTGATCGCGGTCTCCAACGTCGAGTTCTACGACAGCAAGCTGGTGGTCTTCCCCTCGGCGGGCCAGCACCCCGATGCCACGGGCATCAGCTTCGACTACCTGCCCGAGGCGGTCTACGACCGGGGCCGCACCCGCACCAACAAAGGCGAAGCCAAGGCCGTCGCCAAGGCCGTCATGGAACACGCGATCCGCACGCCCGGCCTGTCGCTGGGCGTGGCCGCCTTCAGCGTGGCGCAGCGTGACCTGATCCAGGTGGAAATCGAGTTGCTGCGTCGCCAGGCGCCGGAAGCCGAAGCATTCTTCACTGCCCAGGGCAGCGAGCCATTCTTCGTCAAGAACCTGGAAAACATCCAGGGCGACGAGCGCGACAAGATCTTCATCAGCATCGGCTATGGGCGCAACGAGTCCGGCCGCATCGCCAAGGAATTCGGCCCGGTCAACCGCGAGGGCGGCCACCGCCGCCTCAACGTCCTGATCACCCGGGCCAAGCTGGCGATGCGCGTGTTCTGCAACTTCAGGGCCGAGGAGCTCGAGCTCGACGCCAACGCGTCCCTGGGCGTCAGGGCGCTGAAGAACTTCCTCAAGTATGCCGAGACCGGCGAACTCGAAGTCGCCCGCGAAACCGGCAAGGCGCCGGACTCGCCGTTCGAGCTGGAAGTGATCGAGGCGCTGCGGGACCGAAACTACGAGGTAGAGCCGCAGGTAGGCACCGCCGGTTACTTCATCGATATCGCCGTCAAGGATCCCGAGTACCCGGGGCGCTATGTGCTGGCGATCGAATGCGATGGCGCTGCCTACCACAGCTCCCGGTCGGCGCGTGACCGCGATCGCCTGCGCCAGGGCGTGCTGGAGGGCCTGGGCTGGAACTTCCACCGCATCTGGAGCACGGACTGGTTCCGCAACCCGCAGCAGGAAATCACCCGCGTCGTTGCAGCGATCGAGGCGGCTCGCGCCAGGATCGCCGAGGGACGGCATGCGCTTCCCGAGCTGGCGCCAGAACCCAAGCATGAGATTTTCCGGGATGCGCCGGCCGTTGAAGCCATGCCGAGTTCAAGCCGGCAATACGTGAAGGCCCGCCTGGCCCCCGTGGCCTCGCTGAACGAGCTGCACCAGGAAAAGCCGGAGCAGCTGATGCAGATGATCCGCACCGTGGTCGAGGTCGAGGCACCGGTGCACACCACCGAAGTCACGCGTCGACTGATGGAAGCGTTCGGCGTGACCCGGGCCGGCTCGAGGATCACCAACGCAGTCGAGCAGGCTATTCGTCTGGGCGTGCAGCACAGGTTGTTCCATGGGCGGGGTGGGTTCATGTATTCGGCTGAAAACAAGGCTATCCCTATCCGCAGCCGCGCCCATTGGGATTCGTCCGAGCGCAAGTTCGAGTGGATTGCCCCTGAAGAGCTGGACCAG
>JAQZAY010000303.1 GCA_029239415.1 Pseudomonas sp.
CAACGACGTCTATCTGCTTGCCCTGGCCCTGATCGCTTCCGCGCTGGTGGCCTGCGGCAAGGCGGGCCACGCGCCGCTGCAATGGGTCGGTGCAGGTGTTGCCAGCTATGGCGTGCTCTACGTCCTGGCCCATGACTGCTTCTTCCACCGCCACTGGCCACGCAAGCCGCGGCCCGGGCTGGGCTATCTCAAGCGCCTGCACCGCGCCCATCGACTGCACCATGTACTCAAGGGCCGCAGCAACAGTGTCTCGTTCGGCTTCTTCTATGCGCCGCCGCTGCGCACGCTGAAACGCCAGTTGCAGGCGCGGCGGCGAGGCTGACTGGGCTCAGTTGGCCGCTTCACCTTCACGTGAGGCTCCAGGCGCCTCGTGGCCCCGGCTCACCCACCAGCCGAAGGCCGCGGCGGTGAAGAACATGATCAGACTGTAGATCGCCGCCGGCACCGCCATGGTGGAGTTGTTCAGCAGGCTTGGGCTGAGGGCCAGCGCAATGGCCAGGGTCCCGTTGTGGATACCGATCTCCATGCCGATGGCGATCGCCTGGCGCTTGGGGATGCGCAGCAGGCGCGGCACCCAGTAGCCCACGCCCAGGCTGAGCACGTTGAACAGCAGCGCGGCCCCGCCTACCAGGGGCGCATACTCCACCACCGTGGCCCAGTCCTTGACCAGCGCCAGGACGATGGTGAACGCAAGGAACAGCGCCGCGACCAGCTTCATCGGCCGTTCCATGCGCCGGGCAAAGCCTGGTGCGTAGCGGCGGATCAGCATGCCCAGGGCGACGGGCAGCAACACGATGGCGAATACCTGCATGACCTTGGCGAATTGCAAGGGAATGGCCTGGTCCGACGCCATGAACCAGTCCAGCGACAGGTTGACCAGCAGCGGCATGGTGAGGATGGCGATCAGCGAATTGACCGCCGTCAGCGTGATGTTCAGCGCGACGTCACCATGGGCCAGATGGCTGAACAGATTGGCGGTGGTGCCTCCCGGCGAAGCCGCCAGCAGCATCAGGCCGACCGCCAGCGCCGGTGCCAGTCCAAAGCCGTTGGCGATCAGAAAGCAGATGAAGGGCAGCAGCAGGATCTGGCAGGCCAGGCCGATGACCACCGGCTTGGGGTATTTCACGACACGGGCGAAGTCGGCCAGGGTCAGCGATAGCCCAAGGCCCAGCATGATGATGCCCAGGGCTATGGGCAGAAAGGCGGTGAGCAACGGAGAGGCGGTCATCGAGGCAGTCCTTTGGCGAATGGTTCGAGCAGTCTAGCTGCCAGCGCCGGGCTGCAAGCCGGGTGAGTGGCAGTGATGACCCAAGCCTTTGCCAGCTAACATCTAGAAACAGAAATTTCGCTGCACGACAGACCAGGGCGTCTAGCCTGAAAATTTTCCAGGTCCCTAGGGGAGCTTTGCCATGTATGGACGACGCGATGTCCTACGCGCCAGCGCGGCATTGGGCCTGCTGGCGGCCAGCCCTGTGCTGCGCGCGGAGTCCCCCTCGGGCCTGCTGACCCGCCAGATTCCTTCTACCGGTGAGGCACTGCCGGTGATCGGAGCGGGCACTTCAGGCAGCTTCGAGGTCGAGCCTGGCTCGGAGCAGTACCAGCAACTCAAGGATGTGTTGTCCGTGTTCTTCCGAGGTGGTGGCAAGGTGATCGACACCTCGCCCAACTATGGCGGCGCAGACGCCATACTCGGGCAATTGCTGGAAGAGGGGGGCTGGCACCGACAGTGCTTCATCGCCACCAAGATCGCCGCCGACAGCCAGCAGGCCGCGGTGTCCCAGTGGGCCCAAAGCCTGGCAAGCCTGCGCACGGACAAGGTCGACCTGCTGCAGATCCACAACCTGCGCGATTGGCAGCGGCAGCTTCCCTACGCGCAGGAGCTCAAGAAGCAGGGCAAGACCCGCTACGTCGGCATCACCCATTACCTGGCAAGCGGCCAGGACGCGGTTGCCGAAATCCTGCGCAAGCACCCGCTGGATTTCATCCAGATCAACTACTCGGTCAACTCGCCCGAAGCCGCCCGCGAATTGCTGCCACTGGCCGCCGACAAGGGCGTGGCGGTTCTGATCAACCGTGCCTTCGATGACGGCCGGCTGTTCGCCAAGGTCAAGGCCCAGGCCTTGCCTGGCTGGGCGGCGGAAGCCGGCATCAGCAGCTGGGCACAGTTGTTTCTCAAGTTCGCCATCAGCCATCGTGCCGTGACGACCGTGATCCCGGCGACCGGCCGGCCCGACCGGCAGCTGGACCAGCTCAAGGCCGGTGTCGGGCCGCTGCTGAGCGATGCGCAGCAGAAAGCGTTGATCCAGCAGTTCGCCTGAGCCATGACGGGCTGGAGGCAGCGCCTGGCCCAGGGCATCAACCTGCAAGCCGGCGAATGGCCGGGGGTGGTCGCGGGCCTGGTGATGTTCTACCTGTTGTTCACCGGCTATTTCATGCTGCGGCCCGTGCGCGAGACCATGGGCGTGGCCGGCGGCGTCGAGAACCTGCAATGGCTGTTCACCGGCACGTTCATCGTCACCCTGGTCTGCCTGCCGCTATTCGGCTGGCTCGCCTCGCGGGTGCGGCGACGCCACATCCTGCCGTGGACCTATGGCTTCTTCGCCATCAACCTGCTGATCTTCGCCGGGCGTTTCGCCCAGAGCCCGGATGATCTCTGGAGCGCCCGGGCTTTCTATATCTGGCTGTCGGTGTTCAATCTGCTGACCATTTCCCTGGCCTGGAGCGTGCTGGCCGATGTGTTCTCCAGCGCCCAGGGCAAGCGTCTGTTCGGCCTGATGGCTGCGGGTGCCAGCCTTGGCGGCCTCAGCGGACCGATCCTCGGCGCCTTGCTGGTCGAGCCCATTGGCCATGTCGGCCTGCTGGTGCTGGCCGCGGCGTTCTTGCTCGGCAGTATCGGCGCGGCCCTCTGCCTGCAAGGCTGGCGCGACCGGCAGCCGTTGCCGAGCCACACCGAGCATCCCGATTCACGGCCGCTGGGGGGCAATCCCTTTGCGGGCGCCACGGCGGTATTGCGATCGCCCTATCTGCTGGGCATCGCGCTGTTCGTGGTGCTGCTCGCCAGCGTCAGCACCTTCCTGTATTTCGAGCAAGCGCGAATCGTCAGCGAAACCTTCACCGACCGCACTCGCCAGACCCAGGTATTCGGCTGGATCGATGCCGTGGTGCAGGCCCTGGCGATCCTCACCCAGGTATTCATCACCGGGCGTCTGGCCCGGCGCCTGGGCGTTGGTATATTGCTGGTCGCAGTACCACTGGTGATGGCCGCAGGGTTCCTGTGGCTGGCCCTGGCGCCAGTGTTCGCCGTGTTCGTGGTGGTCATGGTGGTGCGCCGGGCAGGGGAGTACGCGCTGGTGCGGCCGGGCCGGGAGATGCTCTTTACCGTGTTGCCCGCCGAGGAAAAGTACAAGGCCAAGAACTTCATCGATACCGTCGTCTACCGGGGTGGCGATGCGCTCAGTGGCTGGGTCAAGCGTGTCCTGGACGTGATGGGCGACCACCCCCAGTGGGCGATGATGATCGGCGCGGCGATCGCGCTGGGTTGGGCAGTGACAGGGGGATGGCTGGGGCGCAGGCAGGGCTGCAAAGAACGTGCGCTACAGCGCTCGGAGTAGGGCAATCCTGCGCCTGATCGTTTATCTGGGGCGCCAAACAACTGATTTGCTGTATTTAATGCCGCTTGTCCGAACCAATGGAAATAAAAACGAATCTCTGCCGCTTGCGACACTCCCACCTGTGTATGGCGCATTGTCATGCAACTTCCGAATCGACTAGAGGTAAAGATCATGGCTAGCAACCAGGGCAAGACCGGCAGTCAAGGTAGTGGTGGCAGCAAGAATCCAGGCAACTTTGCCAATGACAAGGAAAAGGCGTCCGAAGCCGGGCGCAAAGGCGGCCAATCAAGCGGCGGCTCGGGATCGAAAACCGAAAAAGGCGGTTCCGGCAGCAAAGGCGGCCGTTCCTGAGTGAAGACTCGCGGCGCCCGGGGGGAAACCCAGGCGCCGCACTCGGCCACTGGCTGGAGAATACGATGCGAGTTACCCCCATTCTTTGCCTGTTGAGCGCGTCCCTGATGCTCGGCGGCTGCTTCAACCGTGACGATCATCCTGCCAAGGATGCCGATCCCAGCAAACCTTCCTTGCAGATGCAGAAACCCGATGCGCCTGTCACAGCGCCCGCGCAGCAAACCGCGCCAGCGCAGGACAAGGATAATTGAACGCTGGAGGCCGAACATGACGGTCATGATCCGCAATGCAGCAACTGCAGTCCCAGCCCGCACCGAATGTACGCGCCTGGAAAGTCGCTATCGTAGCCTGCTGCAAGGCACCTGCACCGACAGTGCACGGTGGCTCAACGAGCAGCTGGAGCGCGCGGACGACCTGCCTGAAGACCTGCCAGTCACACCCGAAGGCTTGTCGACCTGGACTGCCCAGGTGGCGAGCGGTGTCGCCGCCAGTTACGCGCAGTACCTGGAGGACCGCCAGGCCGGTGGTCCCCGCCATTATTTCAGCAACCGTGCCCACGCCATGTGGTTCCTGCAGCAGGTCGCGCCCACCAAGGTGGTCGATGGCGCCTGGT
>JAQZAY010000304.1 GCA_029239415.1 Pseudomonas sp.
CTGACACGGGTCAGGACGTTCCAGTTGCCCGATGGCGTGACGCCTGGTGTTACCTCTTTGATCCAGGCGAGCTGGACCTTCGCAGCACTGGACATGGTGCTCTCCTATCGATGGGCGTAAAAAAACCGCCCTTGGGCGGTGAGTTGTGAGGGCTCAGTAGGCCCTGTAGGGAATCGAGACGTTGACCTGCCACCAGCCATTTCCCTCGTCGCCGATCACGGCAGCCGAAGCCTCGAGGCATTCGAATTGGGCCTCGGGCGCGGTGTAGAACTGGAAGTGGGTGACCAAGGTGTCAGCGGCGCGGGTGATGGCCAGGGTGCCGGTGTTGCTGCGCACGAACAGCTGGATGATGACCAGTCCGGTGCGACGCACGACTGGGCCCAGGCCGATTTCGGTTGTGCTGGATAGCCCCGGCACATCAGCCAAGCGCGCCCAGATAGGCTTGCCGGCAGGATCAAATGGCCCGCTTGGACTGTTCGGATAATCGACGGCGCTGGCCGGGATACCCGCCCACTGCGTCATGCGGCTGATGATGATGGCGCGGATCTTCTCGAAGGTCATTTGCTGTAGGCCTGGGTCACGCCATAGAAGGCTATGCCATAGACGCCAGCGGGCGCCTGCTTCGAGTGCCCGTCTTCCAAGGCGCCGGCATAGATCAGGTTGTTCTGCGTGAAGGTCACGGTGTACGGCTGGAGACCAGAAAGCACTCTTTCAGCCTTGGACAGAGTGCCTTGGCCAGACTTGTCGTATTCGTCTACCGAGTAGTAGACCGGCGCACCAATGCTGACGATGTTGTTGGCCAGGAAGCGCCCAGTGTCCACCGGCGCCCGCAGCACGATCTCGTTCAGCATGGCCAGAGCTATTGCTCTATGCCGGGCCGCGACGGATTGCTCAACTTCTTCCATGAAAAGGCTTGGCGGCACGCTCCATGACCTGCCCGCCCTACCCCTAGCCATCACGCCTTCCTCAGTTGCAGGTCGTGATGTACACCTGCTGGGTCGCCTGCCACCCGGTGCACGCGGTAACCCTTGGCCGGAACGCCCAGGATGCCAACCACGTCAGCGGTCTCGATCAGATGGCCAACATCGGGCCTGTCCATGACCTCGTTGGTCAGTGCGATCAGCTGGATGTCTCCCACCTTGATGTTCAGCCCGTCCACTCGATCCGCGCTGTATTCGTAGAACACACCGCGCCCGGTGTAGATGACTGGCTGAGCTGTGGTCGTTTCGGAGACAGGATCCGTAACCCCAGCGCCCATATAGCTGCCGGTGAACTTGGTCACCGACTCGGAGAACACGTCATCAAATAGCTCACCGAATATTTCCTGCATTTCTTCGCGCATAGTCTGGCCTTATCGTATAGCGAGCCTGGCAACGGCAATTGGCGATCTCGTCATAACCGGCGCCCAGGCTGCGGTCGCCTGGGTAGCGCAAAAGTGCGCCAGCGGTTGAGGTGAAGGGCTGGCCGAGCTTTCTAGACTGTCCGTCCATGCCCGAATGGCTGTGCCGGACCTTCTCGTCCCCTCTGGTCTCCCACGTCTTGTCGATAGACTCACGCGGGAATCCCTTTTCGACCATCTGCTCATAGGCCTGGTCTCGCCCTGCGCTGAAAGACTCCAGCGCTTCGGTACTGGCGATCATTTCCGCGTGGGTTCTAAGGAGGCGATCGGCGTATCGCCCTACGATCTTGTCAACATCGGCCTTGGCCAGCGCCTTGCCCTTCTCTGCTGCCTTGAGCACAGACCTATCGAAGCGACGATCTCGACGCGAGCGCTTTAGGTAGCGCCTGACCTGCTCAATGTCGCCACTCAGCAGCTGAGTTCGTGCATCGGCAACGTACTGTGCGAAGTTTCCTGGCAAGCCAAGCGCGCCGCCCGTCCGGTTACCCGTTTGCTTGCTGACTCGGCCGACCAGATCCAATGCAACGCTTTTTGGAGTCCGGCCAGCCTGAACCCCTGCAGCGACGGTGGTACGCACTGCATCAAGCAGGTCCCGGCTTATTTGCGTCCTGACCTGGTTCATCCGCTCGCCCACCCAGGCATCGGCAGTCGGTGCAAGCACGTCGAACTCAATCCTTCCGACAAATCTGGGCAGCCGGCGTGACTCGTACTTTCCACCAGCGATGAAGCCAGCGCGGACAAGCTCGAACAGTGCTGCGAAGACGCCTACAGCCAGATAGCCGATCAGCGATGACTCATCGCCCTGCTCGATGTACTTCTCCACCTCAGCGATCACGGCAGCATCGACAGCGCCTGCTATCTGCTGCAAGTAGGCGCGCTGCATGGCAGGTTCCATGCCTTCGATCTCTCGAATGATCTCGGCCTGGTTCACACAACCACCACTGCAGGCATGGGGCAGCGCAGAACCATGATTGGCGCAAGGATGTCGTTGACCACACCTACGATCGGCTTGTTGGGCTGTCCATCCACGTCAGAAGGCCCGAAGAACTCAGTATCAAGCGGCCCCACCTTTGCGCTTTTCACGGCCTTGGATGCCACATAGTCAGGATTCAGGCTTCCAGGCTTTGCCTGCTCGCGAGCCGCAGCCTCATATGCAGCAAGCTCAACCTCGCGAGGCACATCGTCAGCAGATATTTCGTAGCCGTCTCGATCAGTCGCGCCCGACCTGGGCCACTGACGGACCTGAGCACGACCGCCAGTCTTGCGGCCGGGAAAGGCCAGAACACAGCCGCTCGTAGGGATCTGGGTTCCAAGACCATCGATGTAGGCTGATGCCCGCGCCAGCGCGCCTTGCTTCGCCTGCTCAGTGGCAGCCGCCCAGGCAGCGTTGCCACGGGCCTCTTGGTAGGCGTCTGCGCCTTCCACGGTACCGTAGTATTCAGCCATCATCGTTCTCGAATGAGTGGGCGCCGGACTGGCCGGAACGCCCGGGGTTGTTACGGATGCTTGGCCAGTTCGGCCTGCAGCTCTTCCAGGGTGACGTCGTCGCCGACCTGGATGCCCTTTTCCTTGAGCTTGGCGATGGCGTCGTCCTTGGCCTTCGCTTCGGCCTCGACCAGGCGATCCTGGAGGGTTTTCAGGCTGGAGTTCTTGCCAGCCTCAACGCCCAGCGCCTTGAGTTTGGCGAACAGCGCTTCCTTGTCGCTGTCGTCGGCCTTCGGCGGGGTGCCGGAGACCTTCAGGAAGTCCAATCGGGAAGCCTGCTTGTGGCCGTCCTCAGTCAGCTCAACCTCACGACTCTGGCCGGGCAGCAAGAACACCACGCCGGAAGCGGTGCGCACGCCCTGGGGCGCCTTCGAATTGTTGGTCACCTTCATGAAGCTCTCCTATCAGGCCGCAGGGGCAGTGATTTCGTCGAGGTAGAAGAACGCGCCAGGCAGGCGGATCTCGGTGCCACCGGTGCGGGCGATGATGCCGGTCTCGAAGCCCATGATGGACTTCTGACGGGCAGCCAGGACGCGGCGCGGCATCGGCAGGTGGAAACGAACCACCTCCGGGTCCTTGCGGTACGCCACCAGGCGACCACCGCCATCGGCAGAGGCGTTGCGCGCCTCGCGCAGCGGCTGAATGTCCAGCGCCTGGCCGGTCTCGGCGGTGTAGATGTTGTTCCGGCGGATGTACTCCAGGACGGTCATGAAGCCGTCGCCTGCACCCATGCGGCGGGTGGCCACGTCGCGGAACGCCTCCGGAGGCATGCGCAGGGTATCGGCCCACTCGACCTCTTCCGAGTTGTCACGGATGCCGCCCAGGGCGAAGTTCACGTCAGCCATGATCTGGTCGACGGTCTTGTTCACCCAGAAGATGCCGGTACCGGCACCAGCTGCATCAGCACGCTGCACCTCGCCGTTGTTCAGCAGGCCGGTCCAACTCTTCTCGGTCGAACCGCGCATGGCGATGTCGTTCAGCAGGCGTTCGACCTTGTCGGCGGCGCTCATGGCCTTGGTGTCGTTCAGGGCAATGCCGTACAGCGCGGCCTGGTTGACCTCTTCCAGGTTCCACTCCCAGCCCGAACCGATCATGGCGAAGTCGTGCGACGCCTGGCCACGGGTGGCTTGGTTGAACGGCATGTCGGTACCGGCGCCGCTGAGGAACTTGGCCTCGCCGGCGGTATCGACGGTGAAGAAGGTCGTACCGATGGCCCACGGCTGGCCTTCGGTCACGACCGGCACGTGCGCGGCGTAGTTGAAGGTCGGGTAGCGGCGCTGGTAGACGCGGGTCTCGATGTTGCGGCCTTGGGCCAGAACAAATGGGAACGCCGCCTGTGCATCAGCAAATTGATTCATGTTGGCAGGTCCTCAGCCTTAAGCGGCAGCAATCGGGCGCAGGCCCATGGAGATTTCGACGATGTCGCCGTCGACGCCAGTGGTGTCGAAGACGACGTTGGGCAGCGGGCCGACGATGCCGGCACCGGCAGCGCCCACGTAGCGGTTGGTTGATGCGTTGTAGAACACCGCGCCACCATCAGCGACAGCGCCACCGGCCTGGACCTTCATGCAGCCCATGGTCATGAAGGCACCGGTGAAGTACTGCGGGTAGCCGTCGACCAGGGTCGAGCCGTCAGCAACCGGAGGCACGGCAGGGTTCAGCACGGCGAAGCCGATGAATGTGCCAGCC
>JAQZAY010000305.1 GCA_029239415.1 Pseudomonas sp.
CTGCGCGCAATACCGCTGAGCAGGGGCTGCCGATCAACGCCGGCGCACGCCGGCGATGATCGGTGTGCCGCTGTGCGGATCACGCAACAGCTCGCACTTCACGCCGTATAGCCGTTCGATCAATGCCGAGTTCACCACCTCTGCCGGTGGGCCTTCGGCAACGATCCGCCCATCGTGCATGGCCACCAGATGATCGGCGTAGCGGCAGGCGCTGGAAATGTCGTGCACCACCATGACCACGGTCTTGCCGGCGGCGGCGAGGTCGCGGATCAGTTCGAACACTTCAATCTGATGGCCCAGATCCAGGGCAGACGTCGGCTCGTCCAGCAGTAGCAGGGGCGTGGCCTGGGCGATCGCCATGGCGATCCAGGCGCGTTGCCGCTGGCCGCCGGACATCGACTCCAGGGGGCGGTCGGCCAGCGCTTGCAGGTCGGCGGCCGCCAGCGCGGCCTCGACGATACGCTGGTCGTGCTCGGACCACTGGCGCAGCGGGCCCTGATGGGGTTGGCGACCGAAGCGAATCAGCTCCCGGACCGTCAAACCATCGGGCGCCGAAGCGTCCTGAGGCAACAGCGCCAGGCGCTGGGCGACCTGCCGGGTCGGCAGGCGGGCGATGTCCCGACCGTCGAGCACCACCGCGCCGTGGGTAGCCTTGTGCAGCCGACAGAGCCCGGCGAGCAGGGTCGACTTGCCGCATCCATTGGGGCCGACGATGGCGGTGACCTGATGGCTGGGGACGTCCAGGGACAGGCGCTCGATCACGGATGTGCGGCCATAGCCCAGGCTCAGGTCCTGCGCGTTCAGGCGGGCGGGTTCAGCGTTGGCATCCAGAAGGGCCGGGTCCAGACTCATGGGGTGCTCCGTACGGGTTGGCGGATCAGGATCC
The DNA here is from genome assembly GCA_029239415.1 of Pseudomonas sp. The sequence goes on from JAQZAY010000305.1 coordinate 887, forward strand.
ACAGCAGATAGGGGCCGCCGATGACGGCGGTGACGATGCCCACCGGGATTTCCACTGGCGCCAGGACGGTGCGGCCACTCCAGTCGGCGCAGACCATGAGCAGGGCGCCGGCCAGCCCGGCATTGACGACGGCCACGCCGCGGTGTCCGGACAGGTAGCGCGCCATCTCCGGCGCGGCCAGCGCGATCAGTCCGACCGGCCCGACCACGGCTACGGCCAGGCCGGTCAGTAGCACCGTCAGGGCCAGGGTCAGCAGGCGCACCCGTGCGACGTCGATGCCCAGGCCGCAGGCCACGCTGTCGTTGAAGCGCAGGGTGGCCAGTGCCCGGTTCAGTCCTTTCGCGCAGGGAATTGCCAACAGCAACGCAATGCCCAGCAGCTGCACCGCCAGCCATGGCCGGGCACTGAGGCTGCCGACGGTCCAGGGGTAGGCCTGGTTGGCGCTGTCGAGGTCGGTGCGCGCGAGCATCAGGTTGGTCAGCGCGCCAAACACCGCCCCGACGCCAATGCCCACCACGATGAACCGATACCCCCGTGCGCCGCTGCCACCGGCCAGGCCGAAGGCCAGCGCGGCGGCGGTCATGGCGCCGATCAATGCCAGGGCGGGGGGTGCGAGGCTGGTGGGCACGGCCACGATCGAGGCGACGGCGAACGCCGTGGCACCGTCGTCGATGCCAATCACGCCGGGGGTGGCCAGGCGATTGCGCGCCAGCGTCTGCAACAGGCAGCCGGCGATGCCCAGTGCGGCGCCGGTGAACAGCCCGGCCAGCAGTCGCTCCAGCCGCAGTTCGCGGACCAGGAAAACTTGCATCGGCTCACCGACCCCGAACAGGGCGCGCACTGCGGTGATGGCGTCGATGTCGGCTGAACCGCTGGCCAGACTCAGCGCGCCGGCCAGCACCAAGGCCAGGCTCAGGGTCAGGCCTGCCAGACAGGCGCGCCGGTCGACCAGCACCGACCAGTTGCCGCTGCTCAGCAGCCAGTGGCCTGGAGGGATCGAGCGCTTCACAGGCGCGGCATCCGCTGTCCGCGAACCACGGCGATCAGAATCGGCGCGCCGATGAACGCGGTGATGACCCCGATGGGCAGTTCGTAGGGGCGCACTGTCAGGCGCGAAATGATGTCGGCGCTGATCAGTACGCAGGGGCCGAGCAACAAGGCCGGTAACAAGGTGCGGCGGATGTCCGGCCCGACCAGGCGGCGTGCCATGAACGGCACGATCAGGCCGACGAAGCCGATTGGCCCCGCCGCCGCAGTGGCCGTACCCACCAGTATCGCCACTGCAACCAGGGCCCACATACGGGTCAGTTGCGGATGGTGGCCTAGCCCGGCGGCCACGCGCTCGCCCAAGGCCAGGCTGGCCAGTGGCCGAATGGCCGGAAGCAACAGCAGCAATCCGCCGATCACACCGGGCAGGCTCCAGAGCAGGGTGTCGCCGGAGCGACCGGCGAGGGCGCCGATCACCCAGAAGCGGATCTCGTCGGCACTGCGCTGATCGTGCAGCAGGATCAGCGCAGTCAAGGCCGCCAGCAGGCTGCTGAACGCTGCACCCGCCAGCACCAGCCGCACCGGGTCGTCGCCGAGGGTGCCGACGCGGCTGACCAGCAGCACCAGCGCACACCCCACCAGCGCGCCGGCGACGGCAACGCCGAGGTTGACCGTCGCCGAGCTCGCGCCCAGGGCGACGGCGATCACCACGGCCAGCGAAGCACCGGCACTGACGCCGAGCATGCCGGGCTCAGCCAGGGGGTTGCGCGTGGTCGCCTGCAGCACGATACCCGCCGCACCCAGCGCGGCACCCACCAGCAGGCCGAGCAGGGTTCGCGGCCAACGCAGCTGGAACAGCACGAAGCGCTCCTCGCTGCTGCCCTGGCCCAACAAGGTGGACAGTGCACGCCAAGGCCCGGTGTCGCCGGCCCCCAACAGCAGGCTCGTCACCATGACGAGCGCCAGCAGGCCGGCACACCGATACACCCTCCAGCGGTAGCGGTTGACCAGGGTTGGCGCGGGCAGGGTTTGGGTCATGAACAGAACCGGGCTCAGGGCGCGAGGATGCGCTGCAGGTCGTCCAGCACCTTGTGCGCGGCCAATGGCCCCGAGCCGCTGGCCCAGACCTGACCGTCGACGGTCGCCACATGGTTCTGCCGCACGGCGTGCAGGCGCGTGAACGCCGGTTGCTGGCGTGCCGCTTCCAGGGCGCTGGCACCGTCGGCGTTCAGGCTGGCGACGAACAGCCAGTCGGCGTCGATCCGGCTCAGGTTTTCCAGGCTGAGGACATCGCTGTGCGGCCCTTTCAGGCCGTTGGCCAGTTCGGTGGTCTGCAATCCGACCTTGTGCAGCATCTGCCCGACGAAGATCCGGCCGGACATGGCGATCGGGCCTTGTGGGTTCCAGCGCACCACAGAGACTCGCTGTTCGGCGGGCAGACGCGCCTTAAGCTCGGCGGCGCGCTGGTCGATGGCGGCGAGTACCTGCTGCCCTTGCGCCTGACGATCCAGGGCCAGCGCATAGAACGCGGTGGTGGCCTGCCAGTCGTTCATGCTCGAGTTCTTCGACGCCACGGTCGGCGCGATGCGGCTATAGGTGGCGAACAGTTCCTGGCTGACGCCGGCAGGCGCCAGGATCAGGTCGGGCGCCAGCTTGAGGATCGCCTCAAGATTCGGCGCCCGCGCCGTACCGACGATCTGCGGCTGGCCGGCGCGTTCCTGCAGGTAGGCCGAGACCTGATCGCTGCCGCGGGTCGAAACGGTACCCACCGGTTGCACGCCAACCGCCAGCGCGGCGTCCAGGCTGCTCTCGTCGAGGGTGATCACCCGGGTGGGCGAGCCTTGCAGGGTGACGGGCCCATAGGGCGTGTCGAGGGTGCGTGGTGCGGCCAGCGCCCAGGTGCTGGCGAGCAGGGTGCAGAGCGCGAGGCAAAGGGGCTTGAGCATGGTTCAGACTCTTCTTAGAACGAGGTGGTGACGGACGCGAAGTAGGCGCGTCCGGGTTCGTTGTAGGTCTGGGCGCCGGCCGAACTGGCGCCGCCTTCACGGTACTGGCGCTTGTCGAACAGGTTGTTCACACCGACCCGCACACTCAAATGTTCGTTGAACGCATAGCCGCTGCTCAGCCCGGCAATCGCGTAGGGAGCGACGTCTTTCTGGGCCAGGTCGTCGTAGACCGCACCGGTACGGGTATTGAGCGATGGCGCTTCCTGCTTGCCGAACCAGGTAGCGTTGGCCTGGAACGACAGTTTTTCGCTGGCCTGCCAGTCCAGAGTGGTGTTGAGGGTGTACTTGGGGATCACGCTGAGCGGCTCCCCGGTATCACGGTTCTCGGACTCGATCATGTAGGTCAGGTTGGTGTTCCAGTCCAGCTCGGGGGTGAGGGTGATGAACAGGTTGCCTTCCACGCCCTCGACCACCGCCTTGCCCGAGTTCTCCCATTGCAGCACGCGAGCGCCGCTGTTCAGGCGGTAGAGCGGGTCGATTCCGCCGACGATCTTGTTCTTGTAGTCATTGCGGAAGTACGTCGCGCTGGTGCGCCAGGTGCCCTTGTCGTAAGCCAGCCCCAGTTCCTTGTTGACGCTGATTTCGGGCACCAGGTTTTCATTGCCCACCAGGTAGCAGCCGCCGTTGTTGGTCTGGGCGATGCTGCAACCCTGGCCGCGGCTGTACAGCAGGTAGTTGGGGTTGGACTGGT
>JAQZAY010000306.1 GCA_029239415.1 Pseudomonas sp.
TCGGGCCTTCGTAGAAGCAGTCCACCGGACACACTTCTACGCAGTCGGTGTACTTGCACTTGATGCAGTTGTCGGTGACGACGAAGGTCATTTCTAATTCTCTCCTCAGGCTACGGCAGCGTGCCCTTCCTTGCAGGGCAGCGCGGTCTACACGTGTGGCTGCAGGCCAGGCTATTAGCCTGCAGCACCGGCAAACCGCGCGGGATTCTATCAGCTTGTGGGGCGGCGCGTTATAACAGAGTCTTCAGTGCATAGAGCATTTCGATAGCTTGGCGTGGCGTCATGCCATCCACGTCGAGCTTGCCGAGCTTGTCGATGACCGGATGCGGCAGGTTGGCGAACAGGTCGTTCTGGTGCGGGATACCAGGGCTGCCCGCAGTGACGGCGGGTGCCTGCTGGGGCACGCTCGCGGTCTCGAGGCGCCCCAGGTGCTCGCGCGCGCGCTGGATCACCGGCCCCGGGACGCCAGCGAGCTGGGCCACGGCCAGGCCGTAGCTCTGGCTGGCTGGCCCTGGCAGCACATGGTGCAGGAAGACGATGCGCTCCTTGTGCTCGGTGGCGCTCAGGTGCACGTTGGCCACCAGCGGCTCGCTCTCCGGCAACACCGTGAGTTCGAAGTAGTGCGTGGCGAACAGCGTATAGGCGCGCAGCCTGGCCAGGCGCTCGGCGGCGGCCCAGGCCAGCGACAGCCCGTCGAAGGTGCTGGTGCCGCGGCCTACCTCGTCCATCAGCACCAGGCTGCGGTCGGTGGCGTTGTGCAGGATGTTGGCGGTCTCGCTCATCTCGACCATGAAGGTCGAGCGCCCGCCCGCCAGGTCGTCGCTGGAGCCGATACGGGTGAAGATGCGATCGACCAGGGACAGTTCGCAGCGCGCGGCCGGCACGAAGCTGCCGATGTGCGCCATGAGCACGATCAGCGCCGTCTGGCGCATGTAGGTCGACTTACCGCCCATGTTGGGGCCGGTAATGATCAACATGCGCGTGCTGTCGTCCAGCGTCAGGTCGTTGGCCACGAACGGCGAGGTCAGCACTTGCTCGACGACCGGGTGACGGCCTTGCTCGATGCGCAGGCAAGGCTCGTCGACAAAACCAGGGCAGTTCAGGTCAAGGGTGAGCGCGCGCTCGGACAGGTTGCTCAGCACATCGAGCTCGGCCAGTGCCGCGGCGGTGTCCTGCAGCGGCGCCAGGTGGCTGATGAGGTCTTCGAGCAGCGCGTCGTAGAGCATCTTCTCGCGCGCCAGGGCGCGGCTCTTGGCCGACAGCGCCTTGTCCTCGAACGCCTTGAGCTCGGGGGTGATGAAGCGCTCGGCGCCCTTGAGCGTCTGGCGCCGGATATAGTCCCCCGGGGCTTGCTCGGCCTGCTTGCTCGGCAGCTCGATGAAATAGCCATGCACCCGGTTGTAGCCCACCTTGAGGTTGGCAAGGCCGGTGCGGGCCTTTTCGCGCGCCTCGAGGTCGATGAGGAACTGGCCGGCGTTCTCGCTCATGGCCTGCAGCTCGTCCAACTCGGCGTCATAACCGGTCTTGAGCACGCCGCCGTCGCGGATCACGGCTGGCGGATTGTCGATCACGGCCCGTTCGAGCAGGTTGGACAGTTCCGGGTAGGTGCCGGCGATGGCTGCCAGGCGCGCCAGGTGCGGCGCCTCGAGCTCGGCCATGCCGTTCTGCAGCTCGGGCAGCGCTGCCAGGGCATCGCGCAGGCGCGCCAGGTCGCGCGGGCGAGCGTTGCGCAGGCCGATACGGGCCAGGATCCGCTCGATATCGCCAATCTCCTTGAGCTGGGGTTGCAGCTTTTCGAAGCGGTAGCCGTCGAGCAGGCAGCGGATCGAGCCCTGGCGTGCCTGCAATGTCTTGAGGTCGCGCAGTGGGCGGTTCAGCCAGCGGGTCAGCAGGCGGCTGCCCATGGCGGTCTGGCAGCGGTCGATCACCGATTGCAGGGTATTGTCGCGCCCGCCCGCCAGGTTGATGTCCAGCTCCAGGTTGCGGCGGCTGGCCCCATCGAGCACCACGGTATCGTCCAGGCGCTCATGACGCAGGCTGCGCAGGTGGGGCAGGGCGGTGCGCTGGGTTTCCTTGGCATAGGCCAGCAGGCAGCCGGCTGCGCCGATGGCCAGGGTCAGCTTCTCGCAGCCGAAGCCCTTGAGGTCCTGGGTCGCGAACTGCTGGCAGAGGCTCTTGCGCGCCGTGTCACGGTCGAAGTCCCACGGCGCACGACGGCGGCTGCCGCGGCGCTTCTCGGCGGGCAGGCCTTGTGGCCAGTCATCCGGGAACAGCAGCTCTACCGGATTGATCCGGTCCAGCTCGGCCAGGAGGTTTTCCCAGCCCTTGATTTCCTGCACGGTGAAATGGCCGCTGGTGATGTCCAGCACCGCCAGGCCGAACAGCCGCTCGTCCCCGAGCAATGCGGCGATCAGGTTGTCGCGGCGCTCGTCGAGCAGCGCCTCGTCGCTGACCGTGCCCGGCGTGATGATGCGCACGACCTGGCGCTCGACCGGCCCCTTGCTGGTGGCCGGGTCGCCGATCTGCTCGCAGATCACCACCGACTCGCCCAGCTTGACCAGCTTGGCCAGGTAGCCCTCCGCCGAATGGAACGGGATGCCGCACATGGGGATCGACTGGCCAGCCGACTGGCCGCGCGCGGTCAGGGTGATGTCCAGCAACTTGGCGGCTTTCTTCGCGTCTTCGTAGAAGATCTCGTAGAAATCGCCCATGCGGTAGAACATCAGCTGGTCTGGGTGCTGGTTCTTCAGCCGCCAGTATTGTTGCATCATCGGGGTATGTGCGGAGAGGTCAGACATTCAGGGCCTTACAGCGGTGTGTGTCTAGTAGACGATTGCGGATGGGGGCGGATTCTACAGGTTTGCAGGAGGCTTGGGGGCGTACACTTGATCTCAAGGCCTGCACCATACCCCCCAAGGAGCCCCATGGACCCGATCACCCTTCTTTCCACCCGTCTGGGTGAACATCTGCGCGATCTGAATGCCCAAGTAAGCACGGCCGAGTCATGCACCGGCGGCGGCATCGCCGAGGCGATCACCCGCGTGCCGGGCAGCTCGGCCTGGTTCGAGGCAGGTTATGTCACCTACTCCAACGCGCAGAAGACTCGCCAGCTGCAAGTCGCGCCCGGCCTGTTCGACTCGGTCGGCGCCGTCAGCGAAGAGGTGGTGCGATCGATGGCCACGGGCGCCCAGGCGGCCAGCGGCGCGCGTTTCGCCGTGGCGGTCAGTGGCGTCGCCGGGCCCGATGGCGGCTCGCCGGCCAAGCCGGTGGGCACCGTGTGGCTGGCCTGGGCCGATGGCCCGCGGGTGCACTGCGAGCGCCGCCAGTTCGATGGCGATCGCGAGGCCGTGCGCCGACAGACGGTAATCGCCGCGCTAGAAGGCTTGTTACAGCTTGGCGTGGAGTAAATGGTAAACAGGGGTAGGCGGAAAGGAATCCCTGTGGAATAATACTGGCTACTTATACAGTAATTCAGGCCGCAAGGCTCCAGTCAATTTTGTGAGGACTTCAATGGACGACAACAAGAAGCGCGCCTTGGCTGCGGCCCTGGGTCAGATCGAACGTCAGTTCGGCAAGGGCGCGGTCATGCGCATGGGCGACCATGAGCGCCAGGCGATTCCCGCCATCTCCACCGGCTCCCTGGGCCTGGACATCGCGCTGGGCATTGGCGGTCTGCCAAAGGGCCGTATCGTCGAGATCTACGGTCCCGAGTCGTCGGGCAAGACGACCCTGACCCTCTCGGTCATCGCACAAGCCCAGCGAAGCGGCGCCACCTGCGCCTTCGTCGACGCCGAGCACGCGCTTGACCCGGAATACGCCGGCAAGCTGGGCGTCAATGTCGACGACCTGCTGGTTTCGCAGCCGGACACGGGTGAACAGGCCCTGGAAATCACCGACATGCTGGTGCGTTCCAACGCGGTCGACGTGATCATCGTCGACTCCGTGGCAGCACTGGTACCCAAGGCCGAGATCGAAGGCGAGATGGGCGACATGCACGTGGGCCTGCAGGCCCGCCTGATGTCCCAGGCGCTGCGCAAGATCACCGGTAACATCAAGAACGCCAACTGCCTGGTCATCTTCATCAACCAGATCCGCATGAAGATCGGCGTCATGTTCGGCAGCCCGGAAACCACCACCGGTGGTAACGCGCTGAAGTTCTACGCTTCGGTACGTCTGGACATCCGCCGTACCGGCGCGGTCAAGGAAGGCGACGAGGTGGTTGGTAGCGAAACCCGCGTCAAGGTCGTCAAGAACAAGGTTTCCCCGCCGTTCCGCCAGGCTGAGTTCCAGATCCTGTACGGCAAGGGGATCTACCTCAACGGCGAGATCATCGACCTGGGCGTGGCCAATGGCTTTGTCGAGAAGTCGGGCGCCTGGTACAGCTACAAGGGCAACAAGATCGGCCAGGGCAAGGCCAACGCGGCCAAGTACCTGCAGGACAACCAGGCCATCGGTGCCGAAATCGAGAAGCTGATCCGTGACAAGCTGCTCAATGCCGGTGCCGTAGCCGCTGCCGCCGCAGAGGGCAAGGCTGCCGCCGCCGCCGGTGACAAGGCC
>JAQZAY010000307.1 GCA_029239415.1 Pseudomonas sp.
CTGATCCACGCCCTGCAGAACCACGACGAGCTGACCCTGGAGCTCGTGCACTTCTGGACCCTGCACGCCAATGACAGCTACCTGTACAAGGGCCAGACCTTCCCAGGCAACATCCTGCGTGAACATATCCGCAGCGAGATGTACGAAGCGCTGGCGGGGGAGCACGCGCCGTACAACCTCAAGTTCGTCACCAACGGCGTATCGTGCACCACGGTCAGCATCATCACTGCGGCGCTGGGCATTCGCGACCTCACCAGCATCAGCGCCGAGCAGAAAGCGCTGATCCAGAAGGTGCACCTGCTGCTGGCCATGTACAACGCCTTCCAGCCGGGCATCTTTGCGCTGTCGGGCTGGGACCTGGTCGGCGCGTTGCCCTTGATGCCCGAGCAGGTGGCGCCGCTGATGGTCGATGGCGACACGCGCTGGATCCACCGCGGCGCCTATGACCTGGCAGACCTGGCCCCCGGTGCCCAGGTGTCGGGCGAAGGCCTGCCCAAGGCACGCATGCTCTACGGCAGCCTGAACGAACAGCTGGAGGACCCTGACAGTTTCACCAGCACCCTGAAGAAAATGCTCGCGGTGCGCCAGGCGTATGCCATCGCCAGCAGCCGGCAGATCCTGATCCCCGAGGTAAACAACCCGTCGCTGCTGTTGATGGTGCACGAACTGCCAGCAGGCAAGGGCATCCAGATCACTGCGCTTAATTTCGGCGCTCAGGCGATCTCTGAAGAGCTGTACCTGCCGGATATAGGTCCTGGCATCGTGGTCGACATGATCAACGAACGGCTCGAGGGGGAGTTGAGCGAAGCAGGGCACATGACCATTCACCTTGATGGCTACGAAGGGCTTTCGCTGCGCATCGTCGGCAGTGCCGGGCCTGCGCTGAGCCACTCTCCAGGCGCCTGATCCCGAGCCTGGGTGCTGGCCGAGATCGAAGCCGTGCTGGCGGGCCGCCCGCAGGGCTCCTCGCTGGCCGGTGTCAGGGCAGGACACCGTGTGCACGGCGAGCGCGGTCTTGATCGATCCATCGATATATATGACCCACAAGGTTGCGCCAGCTGCTGTCCTTGCGCCTCATTTCGACAAGGCAGCAGAGCATGGACACCACCGACCTCCCGCACGATTCCATCGACACATTCATCGCCAGGCAATTGCCTGCCTGGCTGACCGCCGCCTCCTCCGAGCATTTGCTCAAGCTGCAGCGTTGCCTGGTGCAACAGCAGCGAATCCAGCAACGCCTGCAAGCGGTGATGAGCCAGGTCACCCCGCTCGACGCATTCGCCGCTCCCCGGCTGGCCGCCGCGCTCGAGGCACAGGCCGGCCTGACCCTTGACGTGCGTGGCGCGCACCTGGAGCGGGTGACTACCGTGCGAATCCCTTCCTACGTCGCCGGTGTGCCTGCGGGGTTCGTCAATGAAACCACCCGGCAGAGCCTGCTGGCTGCCGCGTTGCACAACTTCGCAGCCGAGGAAACGCGCAGCGAGGCCTACGCACAAGGGTCAAGGCTGCTCGATGCCAGCGGCGCGCCGCTGGCCCTGGCGCCGCAGGTCTTTGCCACGCTGTGCCGCACGCTCGACCTGGGCGGGCACTACCGCACCCACCTGCAGGGCGTGCTGGCGCCCCCGGGGGAGGCGGGCGGCGCGCTGCACGCGCTGGTCGAGGAGGGCCACCGCGTGGCGCTGGAAGCGGCCGTGCGGCTGGCCGCGATCAAGGGAGATATCGACCCGCGCAGCTATCTGCAACTGCTGCCCCTCATCGCGTCGCGGCCGGTCGTGCCCTCCGACACTGCGCGACTGCATGTGCACGAGATTCGCCTGCTGGGCAAGCGGGCCATCGGCGTGGTGGCGATCGAGGTGCGTAACGCAGCCTCATCTTCCCTGGAGGGGGTCATCGCCTGGATCCCCGATGATCCGCATGGCGCGCTGGTCCGCCATGGCAGTTGGGCGCAACTCTACCAAAGCCTGGAGTCTCGTTTACGCCTGCCTGGATACGCCGCGTTCTTCCAGCGTTTCATCAGCGAGCGCGACCGCGCGGCCTTTGCCCAGGGTATCGTCCAGCGGCTGGCACAAGGCACGGGAGCCATCGAGCTGGACGGCCGGGCGTTTCCGGTGGAGGGGCCGCTATTCGAGCACCTGCGCCGCAGGCAGCTCGGCAAGATCCTCGACGATGGTCGGCTGCTGGCCGTACCGACCGGTGACGAGGATCGCGACGCGCGTGACCGGCGGTTGAAAAGCTACCTGGCCGCCGGGCTGGACCTGCTGGGGCTCGCGGCATTCTTCGTGCCCGGCCTTGGCTTGCCCCTGCTGGGCCTTGCCGCTGCCCAGGTGGCCGACGAGGTTTATGAAGGCTACCAGTCCTGGCAGCTGGGCGACCGCGAGGCAGCGCTCGGGCACGTGTTCGCGGTCGCGCAGACGGTGGTGTCCACAGGGCTGATCGGTGGGGCAGGGGTGGCGGCGGGCCGGGTGCTGGAGCGGGTGCCCCATGTCGATGGGCTGACACCGGTCAGTACCGCCACAGGTAAGTTGCGCCTCAGCGCGGCTCAGGGTCCGGAGCAGGCTCGGCACTGGTCGGGCGGTGGTAGCTTGATGCGTCCGCTGGACAGTGCCTTGGCCGACGTGTCCGACAGCCTGGCCGAGCGGCTGCTGGCAATCACCGGGCTGGATGAAGACCGGCTGCGGCGCTTGCACCTGGAGCAGGCTCCGGCGCCCGCGCGCCTGCTCGACGTTTTGCAGCGCTACCGCCTGCATGAGCAGGACCCAGCCTTGCGCGGGGACGCGTTCGAGGCGCACCTGGCGCAACTGCAATGGCACGCTTCGGTGGCCGAATCCGTGCTGATGCGCGACTTTCCGGGGCTGTCACCGCGCTGCGCGCGTGAGATCGTGAGTCAATCCAATGGTCGGCAGTTGCAAACGGTCATCGAGCAATCGCGCGTGCCCCTGGCGCTGGCCGAACGTGCGCGCTGGGCGCTGCACGAGAGCCGCCTGGACCGGGCTCTGGCCGGGCTGCACCAGGCCCAGGCAATGAATGCCGATGGCGAGCGCGTGGCGCTTGGCCTGCTCGATCAGTGGCAGCCCTGGCCTGACACGGTGCGCGTGGAACTGCGCGAGGACAGCGCGGACGGCGCCTTGATCGCCCATACGCAGGCCCCGGCGGCCAGCGATATCAGGCGGATTGTCCGCAGTAGCCAGGGCTACGGCGTCGTCGATGGCCAGGGCGTCGCAACCCCGGGGGGCGGGCTCTTCGAGGCGTTGCTGCTGTGCCTGGATGATGCGCAGAAGCTCCAGCTGGGCGACAGCGCGCAGTCAGCGCAGGCATTGTCCGAGGCGCTGGCGCTGCGGGCCGCACGCCAGCGCGGGCAACTGCCTGGCATGCTCGGCATGGCGCAGCCGGCCAACGGCATCCGTCCTCCGGTGCGGTTGGGCGACGGCCGCGTGGGGTATCCCCTGAGCGGGCGGCCTGAAAGCAGCCGCCAGGCGATCAGGCGGTGGCTGCACCGCTTGTACCCGACCTACACCGACGTCCAGTTGGAGCGTTATATGGATGCCCGGGTGCGCGAAGGTGTCGATCTGTGGGATCACTGCCGGGATGCACAGCACCAGTTGGACAGCCTGCAAGCCACGCTGGATGCCTGGCTGGGTGAACCGGTAGGCCTGCTGCGGCGCCTGCGGCGCAGTAAGGTAGCCAGGCAGATTCGCCGCGCGTGGCGGCGCAAGACGAGCGATGCCCATGGCAACCACACTCTGAGGATAGAGGGCGAGGACGTGGCCAACCTGCCGCTGTTTGGCGCCGAAGTGGATTTCAGCCACATCGTCCACCTCACGTTATGCGGCATGCAGCTGACCCGCCTCGACGCGGACTGGCTTCGCGCCTTCAGCGGCGTCAGCCGTCTGGACCTGCGCGACAACCAGTTGGCGAGCCTCCCCGCAGGGCTGGAACAGCTGCCCCGGCTGACCGTCTTGCGCCTCGATGGCAACCGCATCGTCCTCGATGCCGAGGCCAACGCCCGGCTGGCAACCTTGACGCAACTACGCGAGCTAGGCTTGAGCAACAACCCGCTGGCCTTGCCTCCGCGTGTCGAGGGGCTGTTGCATCTGCGCCAATTGTCGCTGCGCTCGACCGGGTTGCAGGCACTGCCCATGCCAGTGCTCGCTCATCCGCGGTTGGAAATCGTCGACCTTCGCGACAATCAGATCCAGGCATTGCCGGAAGACCTGACGGACCTGCAACGCCGCCGCCTGCGCCGCCTGGCCTTGCATGACAACCCGCTGGACGCCGCAAGCGCCGAGCGCTTGCGGCAGTTCATGTCGGCCGACAACAGCTCGCCCGTGAGCCCGCTGCACCATGGCCTTGTCGATGACGTGATCCTGGAGCGCTGGGTCAGCGCCTTTGACGAGCCCGAGCGCCCCGCACGGCGTCGGGACTGGACGCGGCTGCACGCAGAAGAAGGCTCGGCGGATTTCTTTCGCCTGCTGGCGGACCTGGGCGGGACGGGCGAATACC
>JAQZAY010000308.1 GCA_029239415.1 Pseudomonas sp.
GCCAGCCGGCGGGGCTGACGCCCAGCGAATACCGTCTGCTCGATACCCTGCACCGTCAGCGCGAGGAAGTGCTGAGCAAACCCTTCCTTTATCAGCATGTGCTGCAGCGCGGCTATTCGCAGCACGATCGCAGCCTGGACATGCATGTCAGCCAGATACGCCGCAAGCTCAAGGCGCTGGGCTACCAGCGCCAGCAACTGCGCACGGTGTGGGGCAAGGGCTACCTGTTCGGCGGCGGCGAGGCATGAAGCTGCCCCATCGCCATTCGGTGTTCTGGAAGCTGTCGATACTGCTGGTCGCGTTCTGCCTGCTGATGATCTGGCTGAGCTGGTACTGGGGCCAGTACCTGCAGGAACGCAATGCCTACCTGAGCGCCGACGCACGCCATGCCTTGCGCCAGTACGCGGCAGCCGCCGAGCAGGCCCACGGACAAGGTGGACGAGCCGGGGTCGATGCCTGGCTTGCACATATGTCGGCACGCGAGCCTGGTTTCATCGCCGTGGTAGGGCCTGATCTCACTTCCTTGAGCAGTCGACCGCTGGAAGCCGCACAGCAGCAGCGCCTGACATTCCTGCGTCATCTGGAGATGCCCATGAGTCGCCGCTCGCGGGGCGCGCCCTGGATGCAGATCCCCTTTATCGAGCATCCGGAGCAGGGGAGTCTGGTACTGGCCCTGCCCGAGCGCTTCACACCCGGTCGGCACGCCTGGTTGTGGGCGTTGCTGACCAACGCGCTGGTTCCCGGCGTGTTCACCCTAGTGTTGTGCATCGGGCTGTACCGCATGCTCATCGTCCCTCTGAACCAACTGCGCGAGCAGGCCAACGCCTGGCGTGCCGATCAGCTCAACGCCCGCCTGAGCGCGACTACCACCGCGCGCAGCGATGAGTTGGGTGAACTGGGGCGCGCCTTCGACCACATGGCCGAGCGCCTGCAAGGCACCGTCGCCCTGCAGCAGCAGATCCTGCGGGACCTGTCCCACGAGCTGCGCACACCCTTGAGCCGCCTGCGCGTGGCCTGCGAAGGTGAACTCGACGAGCAGCGCCTGCGCGAACGGCTGAGTCGCGAGATCGACGGCATGCAGCGTCTGGTCGAAGATACCCTGCAACTGGCGTGGCTGGATGCCGAGCGCGCGCCGCTGGCCAGCGAAGCGATCCAGGTGCAGGCACTGTGGGACATGCTGGCGGAGAATGCCTGCTTCGAAAGCCAGTGGCCGGCCCGCCAACTGCACTGCGAAGTCGACGCCGATTGCTGGGTGCAGGGCAATCTCGACAGCCTGGCCCAGGCGCTGGAAAACCTCTTGCGCAATGCCATTCGTCACTCGCCCAGCGCCGGTCGCGTGACCTTGAGTGGTCAGCGTGATGGCGATCACTGGCTGTTGTGGCTGGAAGACGAGGGCGGTGGTGTCGCCGAGGCCGACCTGCAGAGAATCTTCGATCCCTTCACGCGCCTCGACGGATCGCGGCCTGGCGACGGGGGGTTCGGCCTCGGGCTGAGCATTGCGCGCAATGCCCTGACCCGCCAGGGCGGTGCATTGTGGGCGCAGAATACCGCGCGTGGCCTGCGGCTGAACATGCGCTTGCCGGCTGCTTATGCTTTCACGCTATAAGGTGCGCACTTTGCGTGATATGGGTATCCGGCGTTTGCCGGTATGATAGGCGACCCCCGCAGTCCGGATTGCGAATACGCCATGACCCCGCAGTACCTAACGATCGCCGACTGCGTCGGCAACACGCCGCTGGTGCGCCTGCAGCGCCTGGCCGGTGAGACCAGCAACACCTTGCTGCTCAAGCTGGAAGGCAACAACCCGGCCGGTTCCGTGAAGGACCGCCCGGCGCTGTCGATGATCAGCCGCGCCGAAGAACGTGGGCAGATCCAGCCCGGCGACACCCTGATCGAAGCGACCTCCGGCAATACCGGCATCGCCCTGGCCATGGCCGCGGCGATCAAGGGCTACAAGATGATCCTGATCATGCCCGATAACTCCACGGCCGAACGCAAGGCCGCGATGACCGCCTATGGCGCCGAGCTGATCCTGGTCACCCGCGAGCAAGGCATGGAAGGCGCACGCGATCTGGCCGAACGCATGCAGAGCGAAGGGCGCGGCAAGCTCCTCGACCAGTTCGCCAACGGCGACAACCCCGAGGCCCACTACCGCAGCACCGGCCCCGAGATCTGGCAGCAGACCGCAGGTACCGTGACCCATTTCGTCAGTTCCATGGGCACCACCGGCACCATCATGGGCACCTCGCGCTATCTCAAGGAGCAGAACCCTGCGGTGCAGATCGTCGGCCTGCAACCCATGGAAGGCGCTGCCATTCCAGGTATCCGCCGCTGGCCGGAACAGTACCTGCCGCGCATCTATCAGGCCGACCGGGTCGACCGGATCATCGACATGGCGCAACAGGAAGCCGAGGACATGACCCGCCGCCTGGCCCGTGAAGAAGGCATCTTCTGCGGCGTGTCGTCCGGTGGCGCGGTGGCGGGCATGCTGCGCCTGTCGCGGGAAGTGAGCAATGCGGTCATCGTCGCGATCATCTGCGATCGTGGTGATCGCTACCTGTCCAGCGGCATCTTCGACGCACCCAACTGATGGCCAGAACCAAACCTGGCCTGCGCTTCCAGCCGACAGGCGGAACCCGTGCGCCGCAAGTGCCGACTGGCAAGAAACAGCGCCTGCCGATCGAACGCCTGGCCAGCGACGGACGCGGCATCGCCTTTTTCGAAGGGCGCACCTGGTTCGTCAGCGGCGCCCTGGCCGGTGAGCAGGTCGAGGCCCGGGTGCTCAACGCCCACGGCAAGATCGTCGAAGCGCGCTGCGAGCGCGTGCTGGTCGCCAGCGAGCTGCGCCGCCCGGCGCCGTGTCCGCATTTCGGCACCTGTGGTGGCTGCAGCCTTCAGCACCTGCCCCATGATCAGCAGTTGGCCCTCAAGCAGCGCCTGCTCGCCGAGCAGCTGTCGCGCGTGGCCGGCATCGAGCCGCAGGAATGGGCTGCGCCGCTGAGCGGGCCCGAGCTGGGCTATCGCCGGCGTGCTCGGCTGGCCGTGCGCTGGGACCCCAAGGCCCGTCACCTGGCGGTGGGATTCCGCGCGGCGGCGAGCCAGGACATCGTCGACATCACCCAATGCCAGGTGCTGGTGCCTGCCCTGCAACCGGTCGTCGAACAGCTGCCGACGCTGCTGCGCAGCTTTGCCAAGCCCCAGGTGCTCGGCCACGTCGAGCTGTACGCAGGGACTTCACTGGCGCTGCTGCTTCGCCATACCGCCGCGCTGGCCGATACTGACCTGCAAGCGCTGCAGGCTTTCTGCGCCGCCGCGAGCCTGCAACTGTGGCTGCAGGGCGAAGGCGAGCCAGCGCCCGTGCAGGCGGATGCCTCGCTGGGCTTCGCCCTGGCGCCCTGGAGCCTTGAGCTGGCCTACCGGCCGGGCGACTTCGTCCAGGTCAATGCGGCGGTCAACGACGCAATGATCGCGCAGGCGCTGGACTGGCTGGCGCCCACCCCCCAGGAGCGGGTCCTTGACCTGTTCTGCGGGCTGGGCAACTTCGCCTTGCCGCTGGCCCAGCGCTCGCGCGAGGTGGTGGCAGTCGAAGGGGTCGCGGCCATGGTGCAGCGGGCTGCCGACAACGCCGCCAGCAACAATTTGCATAACACTGACTTTTACCAGAGCGACCTGTCGCAGCCTCTGGACGCCGCCGAGTGGGCCCGCGAGGGTTTTTCTGCGGTACTCTTGGACCCACCCCGAGATGGCGCGTTCGAGGTGGTGCGCACGATCCGTGCACTGGGTGCGCAACGCTTGGTGTATGTCTCCTGTAACCCGGCAACTTTGGCCCGCGACACGGTCGAATTGTTGAGGCAGGGCTACAGGCTAAAACGAGCCGGGATCCTCGACATGTTTCCGCAGACCGCGCATGTCGAGGCCATGGCGTTATTTGAAGCGGGCCAGGATGGCCCGTCCAATCCGACTGGCGTGCGAAATGCCTGATCGATGCCGGCCCAGCATCGGTCATAGCCAGCGACTGTTGATGCGCTTCGGCGTGTTGTAGGGAAAGGTAAGCAACATGGTACAGGTGAGAGCACACCAGCCGATCAATACGGACGGCAGTATCAATCTCGATGCATGGCTGGATCATATCGTCAGCGTCGATCTGGTGCTGGACCGCGAAGCCCTGAAGCACGCCTGTGAATTCGCCCAGGCCGCCGAGCTGCAGGGCAACCCGGCCCAGCACTCCTGGGCCGACGGCACCTCCTGTTTCCAGGCGGGCCTGGAGATCGCCGAGATCCTCGCCGATCTCAAGCTCGACCAGGATTCATTGATGGCCGCGGTGATCTACCGGGCCGTCCGCGAGGGCAAGGCCAGCCTTGAAGACGTCGGCCGACGCTTCGGCAGCACCGTGTCCAAGCTCATCGACGGCGTGCTGCGCATGGCCGCCATCAGCGCCAGCCTCAGCCCGCGCCAGTCCATGGTGCTGGGCTCGCAGGTGCAGGTCGAGAACCTGCGCAAGATGCTCGTGGCCATGGTCGACGATGT
>JAQZAY010000309.1 GCA_029239415.1 Pseudomonas sp.
GGCACTGGTTTCCATCGTCGCCGGGTTGATCTATTTCGTCAGCCCGATCGATGCCATTCCCGATTGGCTGCTCGGTGTCGGTATGCTCGATGACATTGCCGTGCTCGCCTGGGTCATGAAAACCTTGTCCGACGAGCTCGATACGTTCCGCGCCTGGCGCCAGCGTCAGTCGCCGGAAAAGCTGCGCGTCGTGGAGCGCTTGCCTGCCTCGGAGAAGGATCTGGAGCTGGAAAAGTCCCACCGTTGAATTCCCCTGCCGGTGCCGGTGCGTAGGTAACGCACCGGAATCGGCAATCCCCTGTTAAGATTCCGCCAGTACGGTCACGTCGCTCGGACGTGTCGGGTCAGCTTGCGGGAGGATGCAATGGGGGTTCAGGTGATAAGCCGCGATGGCGAACCGGAATACGCGGTCTTGCCGTGGACTGAGTATCAGCGGCTCCTGGCAGCCGCGTCGGCGGGTGCCAGCGTGCCTCCTGGCGAGCCTTACACTGCTGCCATCCCAGGCACGACCCGTGCGACCGATACCGTCCAGGGCGCTGTTGAGCCTGAATCACTTCCCGGATTCGATCGCCTGCGTGAGCTGCGCGAAGCACGCGATCTGCCTGCCGAAAAGCTGGCCCGTGCAGTCGGCATCAGCCCTTCCTACCTGTCGATGATCGAAACCGGCGAACGTGAGCCAGATGCCGCCATTCGCCGCAGTCTTGCTTGGGAGTTGGGGGTGCCAGGCTGGAGCAGCAGCTCGTGAGCATGCGCATCAGTCGGCAGCATTGGAACGGCCTGCTCAGTGAGTTGGACCACGCACGTCGACAGCGTCACTTGCTGACCTACCGAGCTTTGCTCGAGCGCTTGCAGCTGCCGACACCGGCCATGCAGACCTTGACCGCAGCGCTGGAGCACCTGGCCGTGATAGACGCCCGTGCCGAGCAACCCTTGCGCAGTTCGCTGGTCATCAGCCAAGGCGCCAGTCGCCTGCCGCGTACCGGCTTTTTCGAATGCGTCGAAAAGCTCGGGCGTTTCTCCGGTCCTTCGGACGGCATTGCGGCGGCATCCTGGCACGCATCCGAAGTCGTTCGGGTATTCGAGTACTCGTATCCGTCAGGCACTGCTACCTGAATGATCTAGACAAGGTCGACCTGTAGCGAATCGATCACGTGCACGCTCGACCCCAGCACCTGCTTGGCCAGGTGCTTGGCCTGCGACGCCATTTCTGCCAGCTGGCTGCCATCCATATGCTCACAGGCCTCGGGCCGCAAGTGAACCACGCCGATGGACAGCGAGAGCAGGGCGAACCGCTGCTGATTGCCTTGACGATCATGGGATATGAAGCAGCCTGCGCGCAGGTGCTCGGCGCGATAGAAGCGTCGGCACTGATGCTGGAAATCTTCCTGCAGTTGGCTCAGGCGACGGCACCAGTCGACAGGGCTGATGACCAGGATGAAATCGTCCCCGCCGATATGGCCGACGAAATCGCGGCTGGGGTCCACGCGCTCGGTCAGGCACTGTGCCAGGCACAGCAGCACTTCGTCGCCGCGCGCATACCCATAGAGGTCGTTGAAAGGTTTGAAATGGTCGATGTCCACGTAGCAGACGATTGCCTCGCGGCGCTGCTCCAGCACGCGGCTCAGGCATTGCTGGATAGGCACGTTGCCGGGAAGGAGGGTCAAGGGGTTGGCATGCCGGGCTTGCTGGATCTTCAATTCGGTGATCAGTTTCAGCACGTCGATGACCCTGCCCAGCCCCAGGTACTGCCCACCCTGAATGACGATGAAGTCTTCCTCGATCCGTTGGCGTGTGCGGCCGGTCAATAGGCGACTGACTTGCTGCAACGATTGCTTGCTGTCCACGGCCAGAAAATCGCTGCTCATCAGCCGACTGATCGGCTTGCGGGCGAACAGGTCGGTAGCGAACGGCTTGAGCAGTGCATCGGACAACGAGTGGCGGTGGACGATGCCGCAGGGGTGCCGCTGGTCGTCCACGACCGCGAGGGTGTTCAGGTTCGCCTGCAAGCGGAAGGTTTCGAGCACCTGTTGCGTAGGGGTGTCGCGGTGAACCGCCGCCTGTTCGATGATCAAGGCATCAAGATCACTGCCGGTGTCGTTGAGCGATGGATTGCCAGCGTCGAGCCTCGGAATCAAGCCGCGCGCATCGTGTGGCGGCTGTTCCTGAGGACGACAGAGCAGGTAGCCCTGTACCAGGTCGACACCCATTTCGATCAATACCAGCAGCTCCTCCACCAGCTCGATGCCTTCGGCAATCACCTGGGCGCGTGAAGCTTTGGCGATCTGCAGGATGGAGCCGACGAATTCGCGCTTGAGGGCGTCCTGGTGGATACCATCGATGAAGTGCCGATCGATTTTCACGTAGTCCGGACGCAGCTCGGACCACAGGCGCAGGCTCGAGTAACCTGCACCCAGATCGTCCAGGGCAATGGAGAAACCCATGGCCCGGTAGTGATGCAACGCATTGAACAGCAGCTGGAAGTCGTCGGTGGGGGTTTGCTCGGTCAGCTCGATGACCACCTCGCTGGGGCTGATACCGTAGCGTTGCAACAACTGCAAGGTACGGCCGTCCTCGTGCAAGGGTTCGAGCAGCGATTCGGGTGATACGTTGAGGAACAGCTTGCCGCTCAAGCGTTGTTCGCTGAAGCGCCGGCAGGCGGCTTCACGGCAGGCGACTTCCAGTTCGTTCAGCCGGCCGGCCTGGCGTGCAACGGCGAACAGGTTGATCGGCGAATGCAGGGGGCTGTTCGACGGCCCCCGGCTCAATGCTTCGAAGCCCAGGATCTGCCGTCGAGACAGCGAGACAATCGGCTGGAACAAGCTTTGCACACTGCCTTGAGCAAGAATGGTGCCCAGGGCGCTGAGCTGTTCTGTGACGGTCATCGATGCGCTACCCTACTGAATGTCGTACTGGCCAGTTGCGCTTGGACGGGTCGAGAGCCGCGGGCCAGACACAAAAAAACCCGTTGCCTGCGCAACGGGTCCCTATTTCACGACAGCTTCATGTCGGTTTGATGACTAGCCTGTGATCAGGCGGTCAATGCCTGGCTACCGATGTATTGAGCTTCAGGTAATCGAGCAGGATACGCCCGGTTTCCACGAGGTAGGCGTCATCTTCCGGCTTGGTCTTGTCCGGATCGGCGCCCAGTGCATCCTCGTCTTCCTTTTTCAGCTCCTTGAGCGGCTCTTCGCCCTTGGCCTTGCGGCGGGTGTTTTCCAGGGCAAGCTGCTTGGCTTCGATATCGCTGTGCTGGGCACGCCGATCGGCTTCGTTCAGGCTCACGGTCTTCTCTTTCATCAACTGCTCGGCCAGGGCCAGGCGATCGCGGATGTAGATGAACTCCGGGTCTTTCACGGTGCGCGCGTCGTGGTCGGCGGTCAACTTGGCCAGGTAAGGCTTGAACGGATCGCTGGCCGGCTTGATGGCAGGACGAATGGTGTCCCACGGCATTGCTTCGGGCAGGGCGCTTTCGCCGATTTCCTTGGTGTCGATGATCGACGGATAGCCGATGTCGGGCAACACGCCCTGATGCTGGGTGCTCTGCCCGGAGACCCGGTAGAACTTGGCCAGGGTCAGCTTGAGTTCGCCGTGGTTGAGCGGCTGGATGGTTTGCACCGTACCCTTGCCGAAGGTCTGGCCGCCGACGATCAGTGCGCGGTGGTAGTCCTGCATGGCGCCTGCAAAGATTTCCGAAGCCGATGCCGACAGGCGATTCACCAACAGCACCAGAGGGCCTTTGTAGAAAGCGCCAGGGTTCTCATCTTCGAGCACATCGACACGTCCATCGGCATTGCGTACCAGCACCGTAGGGCCTTTCTCGATGAACAGGCTGGTCAGCTCGGTCGCTTCCTGCAACGAGCCGCCACCATTGTTGCGCAGATCGATGACCACGCCGTCGACCTTGTCTTTCTGCAGCTCGGTCAGCAGCTTCCGGACGTCGCGGGTGGTCGACTTGTAGTCCGGGTCACCGGCACGGAAGGCCTTGAAGTCCAGGTAGAACGCAGGGATCTCGATCACGCCCAGCTTGTAGTCGCGTCCGTTTTCCTTGAGGTTCAGGATCGATTTCTTCGCCGCCTGCTCTTCCAGCTTCACCGCTTCGCGGGTGATCGAGACGATCTTGCTGGTCTGATCGTTGGGTGCATTGGTGTGCGGAATCACTTCCAGACGCACGGTGGAGCCTTTCGGACCGCGGATCAGCTTGACCACTTCATCCAGCCGCCAGCCCACGACATCGACCATTTCCTTGTCGCCTTGGGCGACACCGATGATCTTGTCGGCCGGGGCGACCTGCTTGGTCTTGTCGGCTGGGCCGGCCGGCACCAGGCGGACGATCTTGACCTGGTCGTTGTCGCTCTGCAGCACCGCACCGATACCCTCGAGCGACAGGCTCATGTTGATATCGAAGTTTTCCGCGTTGTCCGGGGACAAGTAGTTGGTGTGCGGATCGTAAGACTGCGCGAAGGTATTGATGTAGGCCTGGAAGATGTCCTCGGCGCGAGTCTGGTCCAGGCGGGCGAG
>JAQZAY010000310.1 GCA_029239415.1 Pseudomonas sp.
GCGACAACACGAGTGCCAGGTCACGGCTGGCCGGCAAGCGCGTACCACTGCTCAGGCGCCCATCCAGCACCCGGGCCCGCAGCGCCTGGTACAGCTGCTCGCTAAGTCCGCGTCGACGGTCCAGGACGATCCCCGCAGGGTCGAAGGGCAATGCAACAAGACGATCGCTCATGGATTGGACCTGCAGAATTAGCGGTAAATGGCTCTTACCCTGAACCAATAGCCTGCCTAGCATGACGCTATTCGACAAGGGGAGCTGCCCATGTACAACGCCAAAGCCCACCAGGAACACGATCTTGCAAGCCTGCACCGGCAAATGCTGCAAACGCGCCTGGCCATGCTGGTCACCCACGGCGAGCGCGGCTTGCTGGCCAGCCACCTGCCAATACTGCTCGACCCTGACGAAGGGCCGAACGGCACGGCCTACGCCCACTTGGCCCGGGCCAACCCACAGTGGCAGGAACTGGGCAACGGCAACGAAACCCTGCTGGTGTTTCCCGGCCCGGATGCGTATGTCAGCCCCGGCTTCTATCCAAGCAAGGCACAAGATCCTCGCGCGGTACCGACCTGGAACTACCTGGCGGTGCATGCCTATGGCCAGGCCGAGGTCATCCAGGCTGGGCCCCGCCTCCTGGAAATCGTAAGTCGCCTGACCGATCGTCATGAAACAGGCCGCAATGATCCCTGGCAGGTCGCCGACGCGCCGGCGGACTACATTGAAGGGATGCTGCGTGCCATCGTCGGCGTGCGGCTGCCTATCGAGCGCCTCCAAGGCGCGCGCAAGCTCAGTCAGAACCGCGCCGCGGCCGACACCGAGGGCGTGCGCACCAGGCTGGCCGCCAGCGTCGATCCACTGGACAACCAACTCTCGGCGCAGATGCGCCCGCTGTGAAGGAACCACCCATGCCAGAAGTTACCCTTCGCCCAGTCGGTATCAATGACCACGCCGCCTGGCTGCCGCTGTGGCAGGCCTACCTGCGTTTTTATGAAACCCGCCTGGCGGACGAAGTCAGCGCCAGCACCTGGCAGCGCATGCTGGACCCCACCGAACCGACCCATTCGGCGCTGGCCTGGGTCGATGGCAAGGCGGTGGGCATGGTCAACTGGATCTATCATCGTTCCAACTGGAGCATCGAGAATGCCTGCTACCTGCAAGACCTCTACGTCGATAGCCAGGCGCGGGGTATGGGGATCGGCCGCCAGCTGATCGAACATGTTTGTGCACAGGCCAAGGACCTGGGGTGCACCAAAGTGCACTGGCTGACCCACGAGACCAATGCCACGGCCATCGGACTGTATGAACAGGTAGCCGAACGCCCAGGCTTCATCCAGTTTCGCAAACCTATCTGAGCCAGGAGTCGATCATGAGTGATGCGTTACAGTGGAAACCCGCGAAAGTGCCTCAGCCCCAGACCCTCGCCGGCCGTTTCATCCGCCTTGAAAAGCTTGACCCGCGGCGCGACATCGATGCGTTGTGGGAGGTATTCCAGGGCGAGAATGCCGACCCTGCGCTGTGGAAGTACCTGGCCTATGGGCCCTTCACCGAGCGGGAAGGTTTCGGCGACTGGATCGACAGCAATGCCGCCAGCCGTGATCCACTGTTCTTCAGTGTCATCGACCTGGCAAGCGGCAAGGCCCAGGGCATACTCAGCCTGATGTCGATCGTACCGGACCAGGGCCGAATCGAAATCGGCCATGTCACCTTCGGCGCGGCCATGCAGCGCACGCCCAAGGGAACCGAAGCCATCTACCTGCTCGGCAAGCTGGCCTTCGAGCTGGGCAACCGGCGCCTGGAATGGAAGTGCAACAACGACAATGCCCGTTCCAAGCGTACGGCCGAGCGGTGCGGGTTCACCCTTGAAGGGGTGTTCCGCAAGCACATGGTCATCAAGGACCGCAACCGCGACACCGCGTGGTACTCGATCACCGATGATGAGTGGCCAGCCATCGCGGCAGGGTTCGAACAGTGGCTGAGCCCGGAGAACCAGGCTGCCGGGGGCCAGCTGAAGTCTCTGGAAAGCTGCCGCAAGCCATGAAAAAAGGGGAGCATTCGCTCCCCAGAGGTAAAGCATGTTCAGGTGAGACTCTCGATCAGCCCTCGATCTCGATCAGGATCTCGCCTGGGTTGACCCGGTCCCCCTTGGCCACGTGGATGGCAGTGACCTTGCCAGCAATGGCCGCCTGGACCTCGGTCTCCATCTTCATCGCTTCAGTGATCAACACCGCCTGGCCGACCTTGACCATGTCGCCCTCCTTGACCAGCACATCGACGATGTTGCCTGGCATGGTGGTGCTGACGTGCCCCGGCGCGCTGGCCTGCTTGCGCTTGCTGCTGCCACCGCTGACAAACTCGTTGAGTGGCTCGAACACCACTTCTTCAGGCATGCCGTCGATCGACAGGTAGAAATGACGCTTGCCCTCGGCCTTGACGCCGACACCGGTGATGTCGACGCGGTAGGTCTCGCCGTGCACATCGATCACGAATTCGGTCGGTACCCCTTCGCCACCGGCCGAGGTCACGGCGCCAGCTTCGGGAATCGGCAGCAGTACTTCGGGGACAAGGGTGCCGGCTTCCCGTTCTTCGAAGAACTTGCGTCCGATATCCGGGAACATGGCGTAGGTCAGCACGTCTTCTTCGCTGCGCGCCAGTTCGCCGATGTCACCGCGCAGCTTGGTCATCTCTGGCTTGAGAAGATCGGCCGGGCGTACGTCGATCACGTCTTCGCTACCGATGGCCTGGCGGCGCAGTTTTTCGTTGACCACGCCTGGCGCCTTGCCATAACCGCCTTGCAGGTACAGTTTCACTTCGTTGGTGATGGTCTTGTAGCGCTCCCCGGCCAGTACGTTGAAGAACGCCTGAGTGCCAACGATCTGCGAGGTGGGGGTCACCAGCGGCGGGAAACCGAGGTCTTCACGTACTCGCGGGATCTCCGCCAGCACTTCGGCCATGCGATTGAGCGCGCCCTGCTCCTTGAGCTGGTTGGCGAGGTTGGAAATCATCCCTCCTGGCACCTGGTTGACCTGCACGCGGGTGTCGACAGAGGTGAATTCGCTTTCGAACTGATGGTACTTCTTACGCACTGCATAGAAGTACAGGCCGATTTCCTGCAGCAGCTCCAGGTCCAGGCCGGTATCGAACTCGCTGCCCTTGAGCGCGGCGACCATCGACTCGGTACCCGGGTGGCTGGTACCCCAGGCAAAGCTGGAGATGGCGGTATCGATGTGATCGGCGCCGTTCTCGACTGCCTTGAGCTGGCACATCGCGGCCAGGCCAGCGGTGTCATGGGAGTGAATGAACACCGGCAGCGACTGCTCGGCCTTCAGGGCCTTGACCAGTTCGCCGGTGGCATAAGGGGTGAGCAGGCCAGCCATGTCCTTGATCGCCACCGAGTCGCAACCCATGGCTTCCATCTGCTTGGCCTGGGCGACAAAAGCATCGATGGTGTGCACGGGGCTGGTCGTGTATGCAATGGTGCCCTGGGCATGCTTGCCGGAGGCCTTGACCGCTTCGATGGCCACGCGCAGGTTGCGCACGTCGTTCATGGCGTCGAAGATACGGAATACATCTATGCCATTGACCGCTGCCTTGGCCACGAACGCCCTGACCACATCGTCGCTGTAGTGGCGGTAGCCGAGCAGGTTCTGGCCGCGCAGGAGCATCTGCAGGCGGGTGTTGGGCAAGGCCGCGCGCAGCTGGCGCAGGCGCTCCCACGGGTCTTCCTTGAGAAAGCGCAAGCAGGCGTCGAAGGTTGCGCCACCCCAGCACTCCAGCGACCAGTAGCCGACCTTGTCGAGCTTGTCGCAGATCGGCAGCATGTCTTCGGTACGCATGCGGGTAGCCAGCAGGGACTGGTGGGCGTCGCGCAGGATTGTGTCGGTTACGAAAATTTTCTTGGACATTATGGGTTCCTCACAGGCCTGCGTGGGCGGCGATGGCGGCGGCGATGGCCAGGGCCAGCTCTTCGGGTTTGCGCTTGATCGAGTAGTTGGTCAGTTCAGGGTGGCTTTCGACAAAGCTCGTATTGAACTGCCCGCTACGGAATTCCGGATTGCGCAGGATTTCCTGGTAATAGGCGGCGGTGGTCTTCACCCCTTGCACGCGCATGTCGTCCAGGGCCCGCAGGCCGCGGTCCATGGCCTCTTCCCAGGTCAGTGCCCAGACCACCAGCTTCAGGCACATCGAATCGTAGAACGGCGGAATGGTGTAGCCGGTGTAGATCGCCGTGTCGGTCCGCACCCCGGGGCCGCCGGGTGCGTAGTAGCGGGTGATCTTGCCGAAGCTGGGCAGGAAGTTGTTTTTCGGGTCTTCGGCGTTGATACGGAACTGCAGCGCGAACCCGCGGTGCTGGATGTCTTCCTGCTTGATCGACAGCGCCAGGCCCGAGGCGATGCGGATCTGCTCGCGGACGATATCGATGCCGGTGATTTCTTCGGTGATGGTGTGTTCCACCTGCACCCGGGTGTTCATCTCCATGAAGTACACCTCGCCCTCGGCGAGCAGGAACTCCACGGTGCCG